>PLWR01000078.1 GCA_003165615.1 Acidobacteriota bacterium
AGGCGGAGCCTTTCCGCACAGCAAGCGGCGAAGCCGCAGGTCGCCATTCAATGGCCTGACCGTAATTTGGACACGTCTGAAGGATCGTAGCCCACGGCGTGAGCCGTGGGTAATGGAATCGTGCAAAATTCCCGCCAAGCCCCGGAGGGGCGAAAGTGACGCGCAAATCGTTTGCAAGGAAAACCAGAATTTAACCTACAGCCTTCTGCCTCCTGTCCCCAAGCCATCCGTATTTTATGCATCCGCATTTTATGCTAGACCCCGAGGCTGCAATCTCATAAGCTGTGCCGGTCAAAATCTGCATTCAGAATTTTGATGCCGACCCAATCACCGGCTGCAACATGCCCACCATAAATACGAGGAGTGAGACACTGTGCTGTCATGGATTGATACCGTAACGATTTTCGCGAGCCTGGCGCTGGTTATTTTCGCTGTCACCCGCGCCTCCCAAAAGAGTGCGACGGGGAGCGAATACTTTCTGGCCGGTCGCGACCTTCGCTGGTGGTTTATCGGCATGTCGCTGTTTGCCTCCAACATTTCTGCCGAACACGTCCTGGGGATGGCCGGCGACGGGTATCGCATCGGCATGGTGGCCGGCGGCTACGAATGGATGAGCGGCTGGGACCTGATCATGCTGGCCATGCTGTTCGCACCCCTTTATCTGCGCGAGAAGATTTACACCATTCCGGAATTTCTGGAGGGCCGCTTCGGCTGGCCCCTGCGTGCTTTCCTTTCCGCCAACCTGCTAATCATCAATGTCTTCACCAAGAACGCCGTTGACATCTGGGCGGGCTCCCTGCTCTTTAAGGCGCTGTTTGGATGGAACCAGGTCCTGGTGATGATTGTCCTGTCGGCCTTCACGGCCCTTTACACCATGAAGGGGGGCTTGCGCGCGGTCGTCTACGCCGACATGGTGCAGGGAACCTGGCTGATCATCAGCAGCGCCTTCCTGACCATCCTGGGCCTCAAAGCCGTGGGGGGATGGTCGGCCCTGGTGGCCGCCGTTCCCCATGCGTCGATTCAGATGGTCAAGCCTCTGACTGATGACTTTCCCATCACCGGTTTCCTGATCGCCAATTTCCTGGCCGGAATGTTCTATTGGTGCATGGACCAGACCAATGTGCAGCGCGTCCTGGGCGCCCGCAGTTTGGAGGACGGCCAGCGGGGGGCGATGTTTGCGGGCTTCCTGAAGCTTCTGGTTCCCTTCATTCTGGTTCTTCCCGGCCTGATCGCCAAGGTTCTCTACCCGGGGCTTGCTCCCCACTACGACTTGGCTTATCCGCACCTCGTCCAGGGTCTTTTGCCGGTGGGTTTGCGCGGCCTCGTGCTCGCCGGCCTGATTGCCATTCTGATGTCTTCCATGAGCGCCTGTTACAATTCCAGCGCCACTTTGGTGGTCAAGGATTTTGTGCTGCGATTCAAGCCTGCCACCGCCGAACGCACTCAAGTTCTGATCGGCCGCTGGGTTACGGTGCTGATGGCCGTACTCGGTGTCCTGGCGGCGGGCCTGGTCGGCCTTTCGGTAACCATCTGGTACTACCTGCAATTCATTTCCGCCTATCTTTCCGTACCCATGGCGGCAGTGATCCTGACCGGGTTGTTGTGGAAGAAGGGCAACACCAAGGGAGCGCTCGGCGGGCTCATTGTCGGCTTCAGCCTGGGGATTGTCTTCTTTCTTGACCAGGTGCTGCACTGGGGTTTGCCCGTCCTTTCCCACCCGCTCCTGCATTCCTTCATGCATCGGACACTGGTGGTGTTTGTCGTTGCCGTAATCGTGATGGTGATCGTCAGCCAGATCACCAGCCAGGCCTCGGAATTCAGCAAAGCGGCCGTGAACGTATTCGGCGAATTCACCGCTCCCTGGAAGGGATTTGCAGATTACCGCACCTGGGCGGCGGTGCTATTTATGTGCACGGTGGTCCTCTGGTATAGCTTTAGGTAGATCGGACGAAGCAGGTGTAGCGCGACCTGTTCCGTAGAAGGTCCGCGGCTTTTCGTTGCCATTGATGACGAGCCGCGGACCTACAGAACAGGTTCGCGCTACCCTTCACTAAAACTCTTCGAGGCGATGAACGATCATGAACGAAAATGATAAGGTTTTTATTCTCGATCCCTATCCGCGTTACTCGGACGTCATCTTCAGCCCTGAGGACAAACACCGCTTGGAAGCCTTGGGCCGCGTGATGTGGCATGACGGCAGTCCCGCGCCCGACGCGCACATTGACCAAAACCTTCCCCATGCCGTTGCCGTGCTCGGGCAATCGGCCATGCCGCGCGAGCGCCTGGACCGCGCCCCGCACCTGCGGCTGATCGTCAATATTGAGGGTAATTTCCTCCCTAACATTGATTACGAGGAATGCCACCGGCGCAATATCTACGTCACTACCATCGCTCCGGTGTTCGCCGTGCCCGTGGCGGAGATGGCGCTGGGCATGGCCATTGCCGCCGCGCGTGGCATGGTGGAAGGCGACGCCAAAACCCGGGCGGGAAAGGAATCGCTCTATGGAATTGACGACACAGAAAATTCCTTCCTGCTACGGGGCAAGACGATGGGTGTCATCGGCTGCGGCAACCTCGGACGAGAACTGATCCCCATGCTGCGACCGTTCCAGGGCAAAATCCTGGCGCACGATCCCTGGATGCACGATCACGTCCTGCGCAACATGCAATTGCTGCCAGTAGGACTCGAAGATCTATTCCTTCGGTCCAGGGTTGTGTTCATCCTGGCGCCTGCTACCACGGAGAATGCCGGTTCGATTGACAGCAGATACTTCAACCTCATGCCGCGGGGGTCGGTGGTGGTGCTGGTCAGCCGCGCGGGGATTGTGAACTTTGATGACCTGCTCGACGCCGCGGAGTCGGGCCACATTCGCGCCGCCATTGACGTTTTTCCGGAAGAACCCATTCCGGGGAACCACCGCGCCAGGCGCACGCCGAACACGATTCTCTCCGCACACCGCGCCGGTAATGTGCCGGAGATTATGCATGAGATTGGGCGGATGGCGGTGGATGATGTGGAGTTGGTCCTGCGCGGCCTTCCGCCGCAGCGAACGCAGCGCGCCAGTCTCGAGACGGCGGCGAAGTATCGCAGCAAACCTGGGAGTTTATCGCTGAAGAGTTGACGGCGGCTGGCCTGGGATTACCTCAATAATCAGAAGAATGTTGAAGCCGTCAGGCTGACCTGCCTCGAGGAAACTCATAGGTATTGTCATTCTGAGCCCGCATTTTGGGCGAAGAACCTCCGCAGTTTGCTCTTCTTGTGATCCCCCAGGCACTGCCGAGGTCCTTCGCTGCGCTCAGGATGACAGCATGGAAGGGGTTTGCTGCAATATGTCAAGCCCCGCCCTTAGGGCATCCCCCCAAAGATTGTCCAATAGGTGTGAGTAATTTGGGCCAGGAAATTTCCCAGCCGCGGTGTCATTTTCGCGAATTTTGTCATAAGCTAGCCGAATCCAAGAGGGATATCAGGGTGATGGAGAACAAGATGAAACGCAGAACTTTCTTCGGCGGAGCCTTCGCGGGGCTGGCGGCGACCGCTTATGGTCTGAGACCGCCAAAGCCCGGCACCGGAGATATTCCCCAACGAGCGTTTGGGAAGACGGGTGAAAAACTTACGGTAATCGGCCAGGCGGCCGGGCGGTTTCCTCTGATTTCGTTTGAGGAAGCCAAGGCGGTCACGCGGCGCGCCTATGATCTGGGGATCAACTATTTCGACAATTCCGTTGATTACTGGGGTGGCAAGTCCGAGGAGGTCTATGGAGCGGTGCTCCCGCCTTTTCGGAAGCGCATCTTTATGACCACCAAGGCGAACAATCGGACCCGGGTAGGAGCCGAAGCGGAATTGAACCTCTCCTTGCAGCGCTTACGCACGGACTACGTGGACCTTTGGCAACTCCACCAGGTGAGCGAACTGGAAGAGGTGGAACAGATATTTGCTCCCGGGGGCGCCATCGAGGCATTCGAGGCCGCGAAAAAAGCCGGAAAATGCCGCTTCATCGGTTTTACTGGCCACCACGATCCAAAGGTTCACCTCGCGATGCTCAAGGCTTATGATAAATTCGATGCGATCTTGATGCCGCTGCACGTTGCCGACCCCGGCTATTTGAGCTTCGAAAAACTCGTTCTGCCGGTGGCCGTCGAACGCGGCATGGGTATTCAGGGCATGAAAAACTTTGGCAACTCCAAACTCATGCAGTCATTCAGCGCGAAGGAATGCCTGAGCTATGTCCTGAGCTTGCCCATAAGCTGCACCGCCATTGGCTGCACGACCATCGGCCAGTTGGAGGACGATGTTCGCGTTGCCCGGGAATTCAAGCCGCTGTCGCTTGCGGAGATGGCTCAATTGCGCCAGCGAGCCCAGCACATCGCCGGGCCGTACCTGGAAGATTGGAAGCGGAATACTCAGGATCGGGGAAGCACCATCGCTGCCGGCGCGACGAAGCACGGATGAGCACCCTGCATTGCGAAGCGAAGGGTTCATATCCAAGATATTGAGGAAACGACCATGAGCGCAAAAATCGATCGTCGCCAATTCTTGCAATCCGGCGCCGCGACACTTGCCGCGAGCACGGTGCCTCTGGCGGCGCGTCCTGATGGGGCACCCCCAAAGCCCTGGAACGTGTTGTATGTGATCTCCGATCAGCACCAGGCCGCGTGCATGGGCGTGGAAGGCCACCCGCAAGCCATCACCCCCAATATGGACAGCCTGGCCCGCCGCGGCGTGCGTTTTGCCAGTTGTTATACACAAAATCCCATTTGCACGCCAAGCCGGGTAAGTATCCTGACGGGGCAGTATTGCCACAATCATGGATACTACGGGCTGTGTGGCCCACCGCCGCCGGTTGATCTGCCGAGCGTCCTTCAGCATTTCCGCCGCAATGGATATCGAACCGGTGTGTTCGGAAAGGTGCACACGCCCGACGAACCCACCAATTGGCTTGCCGGGCATTGTGATCGCATCGGCGATGCCTGCTCCTACCACGGTGAGAACGGAGGAGTCTCTAAGGAGTTCGGCGCCTACCTTGATGCCTTGGGCCTGCGCGATAAAGAGGATTGCGCCCGGCTTCCGGAATTTCCCGGCAGCCAGCAGCATGAAGGGCGCCCCTCCAATCTTCCCTACCGGCACTGCATCGAAGGCTGGACGGTTTCCGAGACGATTCGCTTCCTCGACGAGTCGGGAGACCGGCCGTTTTTCGTACAAGCTTCTTTGCCGCGCCCGCATGAGTGCTACACGCCGGACCGCAAGTTCTGGGACATGTACCCGGATGATTTGGCCCTGCCGCCGACCATCCACAATTCCGCCGCGCACCGGCCACCGCATTTTCAGGCCATGGTGGAGGGGCTTAAAACGCACGAATGGCTGATCGAGCCCAAGAACTTCGAAGCCGGTAGCCGCCGCGTTTGGCACGCCTATTTGGCCTGCATCACGCAGGTGGATTATGCGCTGGGAGAACTGCTCAGCTACTTGCAGCGCACCGGCAAAGACTCGAACACCATCATCGTGTATGGATCCGATCATGGCGCCTATAGCGGGACTTTTGGGGTTCCGGAGAAGGCGCCGGGAATCTGCTCGGAAGCCGTGTGCCGCGTTCCGATGCTCTGGTACGTGCCGGGCGTGACGGGAAAGGGTTTGGTTTCGCGCCAATTCGTAGAGAACATCGACATCACGCCAACCTTGACCAGCCTGTGCAACTTGCCGCCCCTGGAGACCACCGACGGCCACGACCTTACGCCGCTGCTGAAAGGTGAGGACAAGCCGGTTCGCGAAGTGGCCGTCACCGAGAATGTCTGGAGCAAAGCTCTGCGCTGGGGACCGTGGCGATTCGTCAACTACCCGCGCGCCCTCTTTGGCTCCGATGTGGGCGAGCTGTACAACCTTGACGACGACCCCAACGAAACGAAAAACCTTTACCACGATCCGGCGGCGCAGACCACGGTGGCCGAGTGCCGAAGGCTGCTGCTCGAATGGCTGATTCTTTCCACCCGCTATGCCACGGTTTGGCCGGCCCCGTCGGGGCTTCCCCAGTCCCAATCCGCCCGCTGGGCGGCGGACTGCAAGGAGAGCAATCAGGTGGGGATTGAAGATCGCATCCGCCGGCACCGGATAAACTACATCTGAGCAGGTGCAGCGCGGACCTGTTTTGTAGGTCCGGGGCCCGTTCCCTATGGGCAAGGAAAAGCCGCGGACCTGTTCCATAGGTCCGCGCGACCTCTCTATCTACAGCCCATTCCACACAATGTTGCCTCAGGCGCCGCCGCCCGCTGTGCGCCCTCGCTCAGCAAGTGCGGCGCGGTCACGCCCCCAACCCGAAGGGCACCGCGGTGTTCGACTTACAACAATTTTGGTCTGGACATGGAAGCAAAGCGCGAGGATTATGAGGCGCGAAGGAACGATTCATACGGACACGGAATTGGCCGGTTGGATGCCCAAGGAGAGAATCCAATATGAGCGGAATGAGCCCCAGGGAAATAGTCTTTCGCACCCTTTATCACCAGGTTGCCGACCGCATGCCGCGTACTCTCGACGTGGGCGCCTCCGACGGCATCGACGTGACCTATCTGGACATTTTCCGCACCCACACGGGGGCCACCGATCCGGCGGAATATTTTGACTACGACATTCGCCATATCACGACGCCCCTCAAACCCGGCGCATCCGATTTTTCCCGCTACTATGGTGACCTTCCGCCTGGAACGACTTTTGATGAACTCGGTGTCGCCCACGTCCCGGAGAAGCTTTTCCCGCTCGGCAACTACTTGCACCCCTGGCAACGCTTCACCTCGGTCCAGGAGGTGCTCGATTACCCCATGCCCACCTTTGAGCCGGTGGGTGTGGCCGATAAGGTAAAGCGCCTCAAAGATCGCGGGTACGCGGTTTCGGCTCCGGCCGGCAGCATCTCGGAATGGGTGTACGGCCTGCGCGGAATGGCGGAATTGCTGGTGGATATGGTTGACAATCCTGACCTCGCGCAGCCGGTATTTGATCGCGTTGCTGCTTTGGATGAGCGGATTGCCGTGGGCCTGGCCGAAGCGGGAGTGGATATTCTCTGCTGCTATGATGACACCGCGACGCAGGAGGGCATGCTCATCAGCCCACTGCTCTGGCGGAAGTGGATGAAGCCGCGATGGTCCAAAATCTTCAGCGCGGCCCGGCGCGTCAATCCCGAAATCCTGATCTTCTATCATAGCTGCGGGAATGTTGAAGCTATCATCCCCGAGCTGATCGAGCTGGGCATTACGGTGATGAATCCCATCCAGCCCGAAGCGATGGACCCCATCCGCATCAAGCAAAAGTATGGAGACCGGATCTGTCTGTGGGGCGGCATTGGAAGCCAGTCGGTTATGCCCAGCCCCTCCGTTGACCATGTGCGGAATGAGGTTCGAAGGATCACGCTCGAATGGAAGAAAGGTGGCGGCGCCATCGTAACCCCAGCGCAGACGGTGCTGCCCGACGTGCCCTGGGAGAACGTTGTCGTCTTGATGGAAACCATTAAGGAATATGGTGTGCCCGATTGAGCAGGCGACGCGATCAATCATCGGACCCTACAAGCAAAGGTTCACCACCGAGCGCACAGAGACCACAGAGAAAAGTAGATCCCCCGGAGGCGAAGATATGTTTAGACCCACGACGATCCTTATTCTCGCCGGACTACTGGGGTGCATTCCCGCCCTCCAGCCACGCGTCACGACCAAGGCGGCCGGCCCAAAATCCAATTGGCATGAGGATGTATTCTTCGGCATTCACAATGATCTCCATGCGACGGCTTTCGACACCGAGTTGGGCCGCGAATTGACCCCCGAGCTCCTGCGCGAGCGACTGCTGCAAACCCATCCCGACTGGATTCAAACCGACTGCAAGGGCCACCCCGGTTATACGAGTTGGCCCACCAAGGTCGGTTCCACATCACCGGGAGTGGTCAAAGATGCGTTGCGCATCTATCGCGATGTGACTCGCGAACTGGGGATTAAGTTGGGCGTTCATTACTCGGGCGTCGTGGACGTGCGCGCCATCGAGCTTCACCCGGAATGGGGCCGCGTCGATGCCACGGGCAAGCAGGATAAGTGGGCCACCTGCCGTTTGCACGGGTACGATGAACAGTTAATGATTCCCCAGATGATGGAGATTATCGACAGCTACGATGTGGACGGCTTCTGGGTGGATGGCGAAAACTGGGCTGCCCGTCCCTGCTGGTGCAATCTCTGCAAGGCGGAGTTCACGCGGCGCACCGGAATTCACGAAATCCCCACGGAAAAAGGCCAACCCCACTGGGATGAGTGGCTGGCATTCCACCGCGATCTTTTCGTTGAACACGTCGCGAAATACACCAACGCCATTCACGCCCGCAAGCCCGAATGCCAGGTGGTGAGCAATTGGATGTACTCAATGTATGAGCCGGAAGCCGTGAAAGCGCCCATCGATTACCTTAGTGGGGATATTGTTCCGTGGTCGGGAGTTGATCTCGCCGCCGTCGAGGGGCGCATCCTGGACGCCCGCCAAATGAGCTGGGATTTGATGGCTTGGGGTTTTATCAGGGCCGGTGGCGATGATTCCCCCCTGGTGTTCAAGCCGCCCGTGCATCTGGAGCAGGAGCTTTCCGAGCCCGTGGCCCTGGGCGGCGCGGTGATGATTGATGAAACGCCGCAGCGCAGCGGCTGGCTGACCGGCTGGCATAACGAGATTATGGCGAAGGTGGGCGATTATTGCCGCGCGCGCAAGGAGGCTTGCTTCCACTCGAAGACGGTGCCGCAAGCGGCCGTGCTCTTTCTGCCGGAGCATTTTTATGCGCACAACAACCCCTTGTACGACTTCACGGATGACGCCGTGGGCACCATGCGGGGTGCGCTCCAGGCGCTGCTGGAAACCCACCACTCCACCGACGTCCTTCCCGAGGACGCAGCCCTCCAGCGCATGAACCAGTACATGCTGATCGTGGTTCCGGAAGAGCCGCCACTAAACACACCGCTGCTTCAGGCACTGGAAGACTACGCGCGGCAGGGCGGCTTCGTCCTGGTCACCGGCGCGGACCTTGCGCACGATTATCCGACATGGGTGGGCGCATCGCCTCGCGGGGAAGCACTGAAGGATCGCGTCTTCTTGCCCCTGGGCGAACGCGCCGTCCCCGTGGGGTTTGCGTGGCAACCGGTATCGCCCGCGCCGGGAACCAAAGTGATCTCCTATCGGTTGAGCGAGCAGGACCCCGCGAGAAACGTGACGGACCAGGCGGTGGTCACCCGACGCGACGTGGGCAAGGGGGCCATCATCGCCGTGCATGGCCCGCTTTTCCGCAATTACTACACGGATCACGCCCCCAGCTTGCGCGAGTTCATCGGCAACCTTGTGGACAGCCTGGGTATTCCCTGGGCCGCAACCCTTGACGGGCCTCCTCAATTGGAAATGATCCTGCGCCAAAAAGAAGGAAAGCTGCTGGTGAACTTAATCAATCGCGGTTCGGGGGAAGCGCTCTCGGCAAACCGCAACACCGTGGAGAATTTGCCGCCCATCCAAAACGTCTTAGTCCGCGTGCGCCGGGCAAGTACGCCAAAGTCGGTGGCGATAGTGCCCCCGGACGTCAAGATTAGCTGGGCTTACAAGAATGGACTGCTATCGGTAAAAGTCCCACAGGTTGATATTCACCGCGTCGTGGTTGTCGAATAGAGTCTCGGGGAGGCCGCGAGGAATCGCCGGCCGCATTCCAGCCCAAGAGGCGATTTACGACCTTTGGGTCGAGGATTCCTAAGGCGCGCGCAGGGCGCTGGCAAGGTAGGTCAGGGAATCGGGGGCGATGAGCCGGTAGGGAACGACGCCGCGGTGCTTGACCTCTTTCACGGCGATGGAATCGGCAAAGACCACATCCACGGCTGCCAGAGCCTTGGGATTGGGGAGGGGAAGCAGGAACTGTTGCAGCACGTGGCGGCTACCGGTGGCAGTGGCCAACACGCGGTAAGCGGTTTGCAGGAATCCTTCACTGACAGAAACCACTGCAATCACCGAGGGTTCGCGCCGCTGTCGAATTAATTCCACTTGCTCATCCGCCGCGCTGAAGGCCAGAGGAATGGCGGGCCGGTCCTTGGGCAGCAGGGGATTGACGTCGGGGATTGCGTAGTGCGCGGCCACCGCCAGCGCGCCAATGCCCAGACCAGGGTTCGCGGCCAATTCCACCCGCGAACAGGCCTCCACCGGCCAATTGATTGCCGCGCGGATTTCTTCCCGTAGAAGCCGGCGCAGGCCCGCATCAGCTTCCACCACCAAAATGTGATCAGGGGGCTGACCCAGCAAGATCTCGCGCACTCGTTCGCGCAGCGACTGGAGCGAATAGCCCTGTTCCCGCGCCACACGAATCAGCGTGTTGATGAGGTCGTCGAGGCCGCTCGCCGTGCGAGGGTGAACTCCTTCCTCCAGAGCCCGAACCGTGACGCGGCTCCCCCTTCGCCCCACCAGCCACATGCGTCGAATCAAATCCTGGTAAGCCTCACTTACCGTGTTGTGATGAATCTTCAATCGCCGCGCCAGTTCGCGCACGCTGGGCAGCGCCTGCCCCGGCTGAAGCTATCCCGTGGCGATATGAAAAACGATCTGCTCCGCCAATTGCTGGCGGAGAGGGACTTCACTCTCTTTGCTGATGCGAATGTCCATGATGGTTTGGGGTCTCGTGTTTCGCGCCCAAGCGTGCGATTACCTTCGTAATATACGCCGGCGCGCCCGCATTGGTCAGAGAAAACGCGCATGAACCGACATCTTCACCTTAGGGGCGCGGAGGCGCAGAGGTTTGAATACAAACCCCCTTTCTCTGCGTCTCAGCGCCTCTGCGGTTCTTCTGCTCCCTGACGGCCCAAAATCCCCCCGGTGTGACACTTCACAAACTGTAACCCCCTCTGTCGCGGCGGCCCATCGCTCTCGCTTATTCTCCGGTGCGAGGGTGAAAAACATGGGAACCGAAATCATTCTGGCGATTGTGATTGTGAGTCCGGTGGTCTTCAGCGCGGCAGTATTGCTTTGGGCATCCGAGGAATGGCTGCACGCATTTGGAGTATTGGCGCGTTCCCTGGGGAGGCCCATGTGAGCCGAACCGAGAAACGGGCTTTTGTCGCCTCACCAATTGCTCTAGAATGGGCGCGAACGATTTTTCACACCTCCTCGCCTTCCCGTATTTTTCGATATCGGTTTGACCCGTTGTGCTGGGAACGATCCCCGGGCGTAGACACGGATAGAGGTGGGCAGGAGGGTAAACCTATGGCGACTTCGCAGGGCTACTCGGGCGTCTTGAAGGAGCGGGGATTTGTTTTCCTGCTGGCGGCTCAGGCGCTGGCGGTGTTTGATGACAATACTTTCAAACAACTCCTGATGTTGTTTGTCACCGCCAGCATCCCGTCCGTTGACAAGCGAAATTCTTACATCTCCCTTGGCACTGCGCTCTATGTGCTGCCCTACATCGTGTTCTCGTCCTACGCGGGGCAGGTGGCAGACCATTTTTCCAAGCGGCGGGTGATCATTTTCATGAAGGTGGTGGCNNTTCTGCCGCAGATCTTTCCTGACGAGGCCCTGTCGCGCGCCAATGGGCTGATGCAACTTACCGTTTACACCATGATCGTTTCGGGACCGGTGGCCGCCGGGTTGCTGCTTGATGCCTATATTTCCAAGCCGTATATTCCCGTGGCGATGCTCGTCGGCTTGGCGCTGTTGGGATTGTTCATGGCCACTGGCATTACCAAGGTTCCCCCCATCGCCGCAGGAGAGAAATTCCGCATCAACGCCTTTCGGGAGTTCTGGCATGACTTCGCGGAAATTCGCAGCTCGCGCGCGCTTTACCGGACCGTGCTGGCGATTGCCTATTTCTGGTTTCTGGGCGCGGTCTATTTGCAAAACGTCATCGGATACGGCCGCGACCTTCTGCATCTGAGCAACACTGGAATCAGTTACCTCACCGCTGCGGTATCGATCGGCATCGGTCTGGGCGCGTTTGTGGCGGGCAAGCTTTCCGGCGATCAGGTGGAACTGGGATTGGTGCCCATCGGATCCGTGGGCCTGGGCGTCTTTGGGGTGTTCCTCTTTTTGGGTCACACCTCTGTGGCCCAGGTTTTTGTTGGGCATTTCCTGCTGGGCTTCTCGGGCGGAATATTTATCATCCCGTTGCAATCCTACTTGCAGGCCCACGCGGGCGAGCATTCCAAGGGAAGGATAATCGCCACCTCCAACGTCCTGACCTTTACCGGAGTGTTTCTCGGGGCGGGCGTGTTCGCGCTACTTTCCGGGCCTTGCCGAATGCAAGCGAACCAAATCCTGCTGGTGATGGCGGCGATTTCGTTTGCCGCCACGTGGCACATCCTCACCGTGCTGCCCGACTTCATGATCCGCCTGTGCTTCTTCCTGCTCACCCACACGTTCTATCGCATTGAAGTGCGTGGCGCGGAAAACCTGCCCCGGCGCGGCCCCGCGCTGCTGGTTTGCAATCACACCTCTTTTGCCGATCCGTTCCTGATTGGCGCCTGCACGCCGCGCTTCATTCGCTTCCTGATGTACCGGCACTTTTACCAGACGAGGGGAATCCACTGGCTAGCGAAGCTGATGGGCGCCATCCCGATATCGGAAGCCGACAAGCCGCGAGAGTTGGTGGAGTCGCTGCGCGTGGCGCAGGACCGCCTGCGCGAAGGGGACCTGGTTTGCATTTTCGCCGAGGGCGCCATCACGCGCACGGGAAACCTGTTGCGCTTCCGCCGTGGATTTGAGCGCATCACCCGCGGCCTTCCCGTTCCCATCATCCCCGTTCATCTCGACCGCGTGTGGGGCAGCATCTTCAGTTTCGAACGTGGACGTTTCTTCTTCAAGTGGCCGCGCCGCATTCCCTATCGCGTTACGGTGAGCTTCGGCGCACCTCTGCCCGGTGATTCGGACTCCTTCCAGGTTTGGCAAGCGGTGATGGCTTTGAGTGCCGACGCCTTCGCGCGCCGCGGGCACACACAGCGGCCACTGCCGGAGCTGTTTCTGGATAGCGCGCGCCGCAACTGGCGGCGCTTTGCCATGGCGGATTTCACCGGTCGCAAAGTGAACTTTGGAGAGGTATTGATTGGCGCGTTGCTGTTCCGGCGCCAGGTCATGAAGCGATGCCCGGACGAGAAGATGATCGGCGTCCTGCTGCCGCCCTCAGTTCCGGGCGCACTGCTGAATTTCGGCATCAGCCTGACGGGCCGGGTGCCGGTGAATCTGAATTACACCGCATCAAAGCAGTCGATGGAGGAGGCCGTGGAGCGGGCCGGACTCAAGACGATCTTTACCACGGAAAAACTCTTGAGCCGATTGGGAATCGAGAAACAGCCCGGCATGGTGATGATTGAAGATGTAGCGAAAAACTTCACCAAGCTGGACAAACTGGTTTGGGCCGTAATCGCCCGTATTATTCCCACCGCGCTGCTGCGGCGTTGGCTGATTCCAAGCGATGTGAAGCTCGATTCGCTCGCCACCGTGATTTTCTCCAGTGGCAGCACCGGAACCCCGAAGGGCGTGATGCTGAGCCATCGCAACATCGTTTCCAACCTGGAGGCTGTGCAGCAGACGATCAACGTGAACCGCAGTGACTGCCTGCTGGGGATTATGCCTTTCTTCCACTCCTTCGGATTCAGCATTGGCCTTTGGCTTCCGGCCATTTCCGGGTTCGGGGTGGCTTACCATTCGAATCCGCTGGAGGCGCGCAAAATCGGCGAACTCTGCCGGAAGTTTCACGTCACTATCATGATTTCTACTCCCACCTTTGTGTGGGAGTATGTGCGGCGCTGCGAAGCGGTGGATTTCGCCTCCTTGCGCGTGGCGATTGTGGGCGCGGAAAAGATGAAGCCGGAACTTGGCGACGCCTTCCGCGAGAAATTCCATCTCGACCTCTTGCAAGGCTACGGGTGCACGGAGCTTTCACCGGTGGTGTCAGTGGAAAACTCTGGTTACAGCCGAGGCGACGAGAAGCAGATCGGCGCCAAGCGCGGCACGGTCGGACACCCGATTCCCGGCGTCGCGGTGCGCATCGTGAATCCCGAAACCTTTGGCACGCTCGGCTGCCGCCAGGAGGGCATGCTGCTGGTGAAAGGCCCCAGCGTGATGGTGGGTTATCTCGACGAACCGGAAAAGACGCGCCAGATCATGTGGGAGGATGGTTGGTACATTACCGGCGACGTGGCGCAACTTGATGAAGACGGTTTTATCCAGATTACCGACCGGCTCTCGCGCTTTTCCAAAATTGGCGGTGAGATGGTATCGCACGTTCACGTGGAGGAAGCGTTGCACCGTGCCCTGGGGTGCTTCGAGCCGCGCATGGTGGTGACGTCGATATCCGACGAGCTGAAAGGCGAGCGCTTCGTGGTGCTCCACACTGAGCTGGGATTGAGCGTGGATGACTTGCTCAAGCGCATGCGCGATTCGGGGCTTCCCAAATTGTGGGTGCCGCGCAAAGAGAACTTTTTCTCCGTGCCCGCGTTGCCATTCCTCGGCAGCGGCAAGCTGGACTTGAAGTAGGTGAAGGAGACGGCCAAGAAACTGGCGGCGGTGGCGGTGGAGTAAACCTCCCCGAGACCGATATCCCCAATGTGGATCCCCGGCAAGTGCCCGCCGGAGGACTTCGCGAGTAGTGGAACCTTACGCGGGTTAGCGGTATACTCCTTGGCGGCGTCCCGCACGATCCTCTGGCTGGCGCTCGCAAGACTTGGTTAGACTGGTTCTTCTTCCGGCCGCTGCTTGCAAATTAAACGTTTGCTTAAGACTCCATGTTCCTAACTCGCTTAATCGTCCGCCTCTGCCTTTGGCTGCTGGCACATACCTTCTATCGAGTGGAAGTGCGCGGCGGGGAAAACCTGCCCAAGACCGGGTCGGCGTTGCTGGTGTGCAACCACATCTCGTTCATTGACCCATTTTTGTTGGGCGCCAGCGAACGCCGCTCCATTTGCTTCCTGATGCCGCGGTGTTTTTATGAGGCCCGCGCCATCCACTGGCTGGCGAAGCGGATGGGAGCAATTCCGGTCTCCGCCACGGACCCGCCAATGGAAATGGTTCAGGCCAACCAGGCGGCGCAGGACCGCCTGCGCTCGGGCGGTGTGGTTTGCGTGTTTGCGGAATGCGGGCTGATGCGTGCCGGTGATTTGCCGCGCTTCGCGCCCAGGCTCGAGGCCCTCACCCGCGCGCTCAGCGTGCCCGTGATTCCCGTGCATATCGACCGCGAGTGGGGAAATATATTCGGCTTCGAGCAGGGACGATTCTTCTTCAAGTGGCCGCGCCGCATTCCCTATCGCGTCACGGTTCATTTCGGTGCGGCGCTCCCTACAAATTCCAGCGCCTTCCAGGTGCGTCAGGTCCTGGCGCTGAGGGCGGCGGAGACGGCTGCGCATCGCGACGCGGTGCAATTGCCGTTGCCAGCGGCGTTCTTGGATTGCGCGCGGCGCAACTGGAGCCGCTTCGCCATGGCGGATTCATTCGGGCGCGAGCTTACGTTCGGGAAGGCGCTGATTGGCGCGCTGCTTTTTCGAACCTTTGTGGTGAAGCGCTGCCCCGGGGAAAAGATGGTGGGTGTGCTCCTGCCACCCTCCGCGCCGACGGCAGTGGTGAACCTGGGCATAAGCCTGGCGGGCCGGGTGCCCGTGAACCTGAATTACACCGCGCCTATGGTGGCCGTGAACGCGGCCATTGAGCGCTGCGGAATTAAAACCATTTTCACCTCGGGAAAGCTTCTGGAACGTTTAGCCATCCCCAGGCAGCCGGGCATGATCCTGATGGAAGAGGCGGCCGAGACCTTTTCCAAATTTGACAAGGTCGTGTGGGCGGTCACCGCTCGCCTGGCGCCGGTTGGGCTTCTGCGCCGAACTCTGATTCCACGTGAAGTGACGCTGGATTCGCTGGCCACGGTGATCTTTTCGAGCGGCTCCACCGGGACACCCAAGGGGGTGATGCTGACCCACCGCAATATCATTTCCAATGTGGACGGCATGCTCCAGGCCATTAACGTTGATCGGAACGATTGTCTGCTGGGGGTTCTGCCTTTCTTCCACTCGTTCGGTTTCACGGTGGGGTTGTGGCTGCCTTCCGTCGCCGGTTTCGGCGTGGTCTTTCACACCAACCCGCTGGAGGCGCGCACGATTAGCGAACTCTGCCGGAAGTACCGCGTCACGCTGATGATCGGCGCGCCATCTTTCCTTTGGGAATACGTCCGGCGCCTGGAGCGGGAGGACTTGGCGTCCATTCGCGTGGCCATTGCCGGGGCCGAAAAAATGCGGTTGGAGCTGGCCGACGCGTTCTGGGAGAAATTCCATCTCGACCTCCACCAGGGTTATGGCTGCACGGAAACTTCGCCGGTGGTGGCCGTGGAGACCGCCGGACGCAAAGAGCAAAGTCAGTTGGGCTGCGCGGAGCGCGGAAGCGTGGGCCGGCCGATGCCCGGGATGGCGGTTCGTGTAGTGAATCCCGAAACCTTTGAGACCCTGGGGCCCGGCCAGGAGGGATTGCTGCTGGTGAAAGGGCCGAGCGTGATGGCGGGCTACCTCGACGAGCCGGAAAAGACGCGCCAGGCAATCTGGGAAGACGGCTGGTATATCACCGGCGATGTGGCGCAACTCGACGAAGACGGCTTTATTACCATTACCGACCGGTTATCGCGCTTTTCGAAGATCGCCGGCGAAATGGTCTCCCACGTCCATCTGGAAGAGGCGCTGCATCAAGCGCTCGGCACCCTGGAGCAGCGGCTGGTGGTGACGGCAATCTCCGACCATCAAAAGGGGGAGCGATTTGTGGTGTTACACCTCGACTTGGGTTTGGCGGTGGACGAATTGCTGAAGCGCGTGCGCGATTCCGGATTGCCCGCCTTGTGGGTCCCACGTCGCGAGCACTTTTATCAGGTCGAGTCGCTTCCCCTGATGGGCAGTGGGAAATTGGATTTGAAAATGGTGAAACAAGCCGCGCAGAAACTCACCGCCCGAATGACGGTGGCGTAGGATTCTTCCCCTTCAAAACTCCACGCCCAAGGTCCGCAGATCATTTTCCAACTGTCCCGCATTCAGAAACTGAATCGTGTGCAGGCCCAGCCGCCGAGCGCATTCCAGGTTGAGTGAGTGGTCGTCAATGAATACGCACTCTTCCGGCTGCCGCTGCGAGATGTCGAGCGCCAACTGGTAAATCTGCGGGTGAGGTTTGGATACGCCCAGAAAGCAGGAGCTGAAGAAGACGGAGAAGTATTTGCGCAAACCGAATGTCTCAATGCGATGGAGATTCAACTCGCGCGATTCGTTGTTGAGGGTGGCCAGGAAAACTTTTCCGGCTTGCTCGACTCGCCCCATGAGAGCAAGTGAATCGGGCAGCGCTTCCGACATCGCGTAGAGGAAATCGCGCACCTCCTGTTTGCGAAAGGGCCGGGGGCGGTAGAAGATGGTGCGATCGAGATACTGATCGAGGTCGAGCTGGCCCGCCTCCATCGCTGCGCTCAGCATGTGGTGCCGGTCCTCAAAATCGGTGGCGTCCAGGCCGAACTTTTCCACCAGCCTGGCGCGCTCGCCATGATCCAAGCCGTTGGTCAGTAATACGCCGCCCACGTCGCAGAATACGGCAGAGATTTTGGTCAAGTTGCGCCTCCTGTGAATGGGTAGATTGGTTGTGTTACCCCAACCAATCGGGGTTCATATACGTGCCATCGAATTTGTGGGTCGTCTTGAAAGGTTCGAATTGGCCATCGCGGCCGGCTGCGGCGCTGCGGGAGCGGAGGGAGTCGAGTTCTTCCGGTGTCAGCGGGCGAAATGTGCGCGCCGCGTGCAATCCCTGCTCCAGGCGCTCCAGTGAATCACAGCCGTTGATGACCACCGAGGTCGGCAAATTCATCGCATAATGCAGGCACTCAATAGGCGTCACCGTATTGCTCTTCAGGATATGCCCGAAACCCATCGACTTCATTCCCAGTACCGCGATGCCGTGCTCCACCAGCACCGGCACAACGTTCTTGGCGAAGCTCTTAAAGTGCATGTCCATCACGTTCAAAGGCATCTGCGCGGAGTCAAACGTAAATCCGTGCTGAAACGCGGTGTTGAGCATCTTGAGGTGAATGTCGGGGTCCTTGTGGCCGGTAAAGCCGATGTAGCGAATCTTGCCGGCTTGCTTCGCGTCCCTCGCGGCTTCTATGCTGCCGCCGGGGCCGAAGATGCGGTCGGGGTCGCCGGGGCGAATGACTTCGTGAAATTGCAGCAGATCGATGGTGTCCGTTTGCAAGCGTCGCAGGGACTCGTCAATCTGCCGCGCGGCGACGTCCTTCACCTGGCCATCGATCTTGGTCATCAGGAAGACCTTCTTGCGGTAGCCGTCGCGGAGTGCCTTACCCATGCGGATTTCGGCGTTGCCGCCGCTGTAGTCCCAGCAGTTGTCCATAAAATTCACGCCGTTGTCGATGGCGGTGCGGACAATGCGGATGCTCTCATTCTCATCGTCCTGGTAGGCGATGTGCGCGCCTCCCAGGCCCAGCAGTGAAACCTTTTCGCCACTGCGGCCCAGCGTGCGATATGGCATATCGCCTTTCGCCGCGGCCACCGGCAGAGCGGCCAGGGCGCTGGCGGAAACGGCGGCGCCGGCGCCTGCGACGCCAAGGGTCATCCTTTCCAGGAATTCACGACGATTCTGCTTCGAAGCGCTCATCGAAGTTTCTCCCCTCTCAGGATAGCTCTTGGTTAATTTGAACCCTGTCCGGTTAGAATCAAATCCGCATCATAACATGAGAAATCGAGGGGCAGGGGCTGGAGTTCTTTCGGGGAGTGAGGCGCGCCGGCCAATGCTGTGGCGCTTAAGCATTTCCGGGCCGACTATGAAGTGCAGTCCGAGATTCCGCGGCCCTTCCCAGTGATTAGAGGTTGCGTCGCAATCCCCAGCCTGCGTAAGATGGGAAGCTTTTTGATGAACCCTGGCCGGAGGTTACTCATGCCTCTTGAACTCAACCAACTGAAGAAGCTTGATGATTACCGCTTTCTGATTCCGCGTGGCACCAAGCCCGGAATGTTGACGGACGCGCTCATTTTCACGGACGAAAGGTTGCTGAAGGACCTGATCAAGGACCTTTCGCTCGAACAGGCGATCAACGTGGCCATGTTGCCCGGCATCGTGGGGCGGTCTCTCGCCATGCCCGACATTCATCAAGGTTACGGCTTCCCCATTGGGGGCGTAGCGGCTACGGACCCGCACGGCGACGGCGTGGTCTCGCCCGGTGGGGTGGGGTTTGACATCAATTGCGGCGTGCGTCTGCTCGGGAGTTCGCTGAACCGCGGGGAAGTGCGGTCCAGGATTCGGGAACTGGTGGACCAGTTGTTTCGCGACATTCCTTCGGGCGCGGGGCACAGCGGCAACATACGGATTTCTTATCCCGACCTCGACAAGTTGCTCGAGGAGGGCGCCGCATGGATGGCCGAGCACGGCTACGGCGGCGGGGAAGACCTGACCCATTGCGAGGAGAACGGGGCCATCGAGGGTGCGGACCCGGGGGCGGTGAGCGATCATGCCAAGAAGCGCGGTTTGCTGCAGGTGGGCACGCTGGGGTCAGGCAATCACTTCCTCGAAGTTCAGTATGTGGAGCAGGTATTTGATCCGGGCCGTGCCGAGGCGCTGGGGCTTTATGAAGGCGAGGTCGTGGTGCTGATCCACTCCGGCTCACGCGGGCTGGGCCACCAGGTGTGCACTGATTACCTGCGCGAGATGGGCCCGGCGATGCATCGCTACGGCATCGACCTGCCGGATCGCCAATTGGCCTGCGTGCCGGTGAGGTCCCCCGAAGGGCAAGCTTACCTGGCGGCCATGCGCGCGGCGGCAAACTATGCGTGGGCCAATCGCCAGGGGATTACGCATTTCACCCGCCAGGCGTTCAAGCGGATCTTCGGCGAGCAGGAAGAACTGCGCGTCATTTACGACGTGTGCCACAACATCGCCAAACTCGAACGCCACCAGGTTGACGGCCGCGAGCGCGAAGTGATGGTGCATCGCAAGGGCGCCACGCGGGCTTTTCCGCCCGGCCATCGCGACGTGCCACTGGTCTACCAGCGCGTCGGCCAGCCGGTGCTGATTCCCGGATCAATGGGGACTTCATCCTATGTGCTGGTGGGCGCCGAGGGCGCCATGCGGGAGAGCTTTGGGACTTGCTGCCATGGCGCAGGCCGCGTGATGAGCCGCACGGCGGCCAAGAAATCACCTTACGCGCAGGACGCCAAACAGCGCCTCGAAGACCTTGGCATCATCGTGCGTGCCGACTCACGCGACGGCATTACGGAAGAGATTCCGGAGGCTTATAAAGATGTGGATGCGGTTATCGACGTGGTCCACAACGCCGGCCTGGCCCGCCGCGTGGCACGGTTGAAGCCCATGGGGGTGATTAAAGGATAGGCCATTGAGGAACTTGCTTTATGCGCATGCACAACCCACCTCATCCGGGAGGCGTCCTGCGGGAGTATTTGGGGCCGGTGTCAGTTACAGATGCAACTCGGCATCTGGGGCTCTCGCGGGTCGCGCTGTCTCGTGTCCTGAACGGTAGTGCCGCGATCTCCGCCGATATGGCGCTAAGGTTGTCCGATGCCCTAGGTACCAGCCCCGAGCTTTGGACTGGAATGCAGGCCCAGCATGAATTGTGGGAAGCGTCGAGGCGGCGGCGAAGGAAGATAGCTCCCCTTACCGTGGCGCACGGCGTTTAGGTGCACGAATCTTCCTCTCCATTCACACCCCACCGAACCGGTCTACACCTGCTGGGCAAGATAATTCTGAATGCCGATGGCCTCGATGAGCGAGAGCTGCTCTTCCAGAAAATCGACGTGCCCTTCTTCATCGGCAAGGATTACCTGGAGCAGGTCGGCCGAGGCATGGTCACCGGCTTTGCGGCAGGTGGCGATGCCGGCGTTGTATTCGGCCACGGCATTCTTCTCCAGCGCCAGGTCGTTTTGAAATTGCGCTTTCACGTCCTTGCCCACGTTCAGTTTGGGCATGTCATTCAGATTGGGCGTGCCTTCCAGGAAGAGAATGTGCTCAATGAGCTTTTCCGCGTGCTTCATCTCATTGATGGACTCTTTCTTGGTGTGGTCGCCAAGTTTCTTATAGCCCCACGACTCGCACATTTCCGCGTGAATGAAATATTCGCTGATGGCCCCCAGTTCCTCCTTCAGCATTTTAGCCAGAACCTCGATAACTTCCGTTTTACCCTTCATGATTAACTCCTTTTATGGACGGTCTCCCTTCAAGAGACCGGACTACCAGTGATAGATGGAAATACGGCATTCGTCAAGTGAAATGCGAACAAGGAATGCGAACAAGGACGGTCCGAAGTCCTGCGTCCGAGGTCCCAGGTCTCCGGTGAAAAACCGGTCGTTGCTGGACGAGAAAGCCCCCTTGCAGGATGCGGCAAAGTCGATCAACCCTTGGTGACCGCGAACGGAGAACTGACAACGGAGAACTGACGACAGATATTCTTCAATCCTATCCTTGCCCTGTTCCCCCGCCATTGTGCTTCTCCCGCGCGTGGGCGATCAAGCCGCGGACGCTATCAGCGAGTTCCACCACTTCGCCGTCACCCTTCACGTCAAACTCGATTTCGTAATTTCCTGCCGCGGCATGGTCAACAGCTTGTTTCAGGTCGGTCAGAGGCTTAACGACCTGGCGAGGCAGGGTGAAGCTGACCCAGATGCTTACGAGAATAGTAATCAGGGAAACGATTCCGCCCACGATCTCCGCCCGAATCAGCAGGGCGCGGGCGCGTTCGTGATCCTTCTGAACGCGCTTCCACCCGCGGCTTTCAAGCTCGGTGGAGAGGTTGATGATTCTCTGGCTGGCGGTGGCCAGATCCCGCGAGGTTTGGCGGATCTCGGGATCGTTCTCCTCCACTTTGGCAGCAACTTCCGTATCGAAGGACTCAATGCGCGCACGCAGCATTTCGATCAAACGCGTGCGGCTTTCGCGGGGCGAATGCACCAGGACGTCATCCAGGTCTTTCTGGTAAGTCCGCACGATCTCCCGCAGGCTTTGAATGGGGGGCAGATTGCTTTCCCCCAGCCGCTCCACGGCGTGGTTAAAGCTCAACCGGTAAAACGTGATCTGCGCTTCGAGATCGTCCAACGCGGGTTTTTCCTCCGGCTGCAAGGTGCGGCAGGCCTGAATAGTCCTCTCCAGTTGCCGCAGGGATTCCCGGTTGCGGGCGATGTCGTCGGGATCGTGCAGGAGGAAGTAATTGGTCTCCGCCCGCCGGGCGTCAAGCATCTCGACGGAGGCGCGCTCAGCGTTTCTGGCCACGGGGGCATCGATGTTGACGATGCGGTCCACGATTGAAGCCATGGCAACCAGGTAATAGACCGCTATGAAGATAACCGGCACCAGAATCAAGCGCACCAGCGCCAGGCTTAAAGCTACACGACGGCGCAGGGAAAAACCCTGAAGGAGGACGAGGAATGATCTCCGCGAACGCCAAACCATACGTTAGTTTCCCCGGCGCAAGGCCGGAGGGGAAGCCTTTCAATCACCTGACTTGTGTCCGCGGCATATTACTCCAAAATCCTTCGCGCGAGGGACGAATTCCACAGGTCGTTCACCTCCGGCGCAACGCCCACGGCGGTGAACCGGCGCCCATCGCGGGGTGGGCGGGACTTGCGCACTTTGACGGAGAAGAGTGAGGGCGCCCATTGTGGAGGGAACTTTTCTGTCATCAAAACCGTATTCTGAGATAAAGGTGGTCATTTGATGGGAGGAAGAAAAATGTTTTGCCCTCAGTGTGGTAAAGAATATTCCCAGCGAGTTAATTTCTGCTGTCATTGCGGCACGGCGCTTTCCATACCCGCGTGCAACGTAAACAAGAAGCTGATGCGCTCACGGGCAGACAAGAAAATCGCGGGTGTTTGCGCCGGGTTCGCCAATTACTTCGAACTGGACGTCACCCTGGTGCGAATTATCTGGCTGATGCTTGCCATCTTTGGAGGTTGCGGCGTCCTTGGCTATATCATTGCCTGGATCGTCATGCTGGAAGAACCCCTGACGCAGGCTGCGACTTCCACCGCTGGTTCGGCAATTCCCCAAGCCGCGGGGAACCGCTAAGCATTCGCGTTGTTACGGCGCCGCTTTCACCTCCAAGCGGAACGGAGCGAGTTGATCCTTGATGACCTTCTCGACTCCCACCGCGACGATGGCCTGACGGGCGGCGGAAAAATACTGGGATGCGGCTGCGTTCACATCATTGATGGTCACCTTGTTGATGCGCTCGCTTTCCCTCCCTAATTCTTCCGGCGGCAGGCCCAGCACCCATACCCGTGCCAAGGACCTACCCACGGAATCCTGGGACTGGAGCTCAATGGCCTTATTACCCACCAAATATCTTTGCGCGTGGACAAGCTCTTCATCGGAGGGGCTGGTGGTGGCCATGCGATTCAATTCGTAATCGATCTCGTTGACCGTCGCCCCCGTAACTTCGTTGCGCACGGCGGCCCAGGTTTGAAAGATGCCGGCCGTTCGCCGCGACGCCAAATAGGAGTAGGGCGAGTGCGTGTAGCCCTTGTCCTCGCGAATGTTCAGCGTCAAACGAGAGCCAAACATCCCCCCATAGACGGCGTTGGCCACTTGCGTGGCGGCGTAATCCGGGCTGCTTTCCGTGGGGCCAACGGAGCCGACGGCGAGGGTGGTCTGGACGGAGTCGGGGCGATCGACAAAGAACACAGCGTGCGGCGGGACATCCGAAGGTCTTTCAACTGCCGGCACGGGGGGCGTGGAAGGCGCGGTCCACTTGCCGAACAGCGATGCAGCGGACGCGGTCATTTTCGCGGGATCGAAATCGCCCACGACAACAAGGAGAGCCTGATCAGGACGAAAGCGCCGCGTGTATTCGCTGCGCAATTCCTGGGGAGTCGCTTTGGCAATGGATTCCTGCGTCAAGGAAGTTACCGCGTAGGGGTGCTGTCCAAATAAAACTCGCGCCATGGCGCGCTCCGCCAGGAAAGAGGGATCGGTTTCCTGCTGTTGTAAGTGGTCGGCGGCATTGCGTTTGGCCAGCTCCACTTCGTCGTCAGGAAACGTGGCGTTCTGCGCGACATCCGCGAGCACGGCAAGTCCAGCCTCGGCCTTCGAAGCGAGAACGCTCGTGTTGATCACCAGGGACTCGCTTCCCGCGCTCGCGCCCAAGTCCCCGCCCGCAGCCTGCAGTTCTTCCGCGATCTGCTTGGCGGATCGTGTGGCCGTTCCCTGGTCGATGGTCGCCGTCAGCAGTTCCGCCAGACCGGGCCGGTCCTGGGGATCAGCGGAGAACCCGCCTCGGACGGCAAGCGTATAGGAAACCTTGGGAAAGCCCGGGCGCGGCACCAGCCACAGGGTTAGTCCATTGGCAAGCTTCTGCGCCGTGACTTGCGGCGCCTGGAAGGGTTTCAATTCGCCATAGGGAGGCAAGTCCTTGGGGAGAGGTTGCTTCTCCGCCCCTGCGGCGAGGGATACGGTCATGAACAGTAAGCCGAGAATGGCCAGGGTTTTGACCTGGATGTTTAATGCCCGCGAGGATCGTAATTTGACCCCCTCACTCCCGGCCCCTCTCCCCCAGGGGCGCGAGGGGAGAGTTAATTTGAATTTACTACCCTCGCCCCCCTGGGGGAGAGGGTGTCCGTCAACGGACGGACGGGTGAGGGGGTTCTCTTCCATTGTCAACAAAGATGCGGAACGAGGTGCAAATATTCGTCGAGGCATTAACGGGCTCCCTTCTTGCCACCATCCGTGTGGCCGGAGGCTGGGGCGGGAACGCGATTGATGATGGTGCGATGAGTCTTCACCAGATACTTTGCGGCAAAGGCTCGAACCTCTGCCGGAGTCACACGCGCCAGCTCACCCGGGATTTCATTGACGCGCTCCGGGCTGCCGTCAAGCAGCGTGGCATGTGACAGAAGGGAAGCCCGGTCGATGGGAGCTTCCAGGTTCGAATACCAGTCGGACTGCATCTTGGCGCTGATGCGTGCCAGCGCCGCGGGGCTCGGTCCCTGCGTGGCGAGATCGCTCATGACCGCATCGTAGGCGGTGAGAACATCGTCGGCCTTCAGATTCGGCGGGTAAATAATGAACGACGTCAGCAGCGTTGGGCCGTCGTATTCAAAAGGGTTACCAAATACGAAGTTCACCCCACCGTTGACTTCGATCGCTACTTTCTTTTCCTTTACCAGCGCCTGGTAGAGCAGCGAGGCTTGTCCGTTGTGCAGAAGCTCGCCCACCAGCGCGCCCACCACCGCGTCGTGCGAGCGGCGCGGCGGCATGCGATAGCCAATGGCCAGGGCGGGCACTCGCGCCAACGCATCCTGCTCGGTGGATCGGCGCTCCGCGGTCTGCTCCGGCTCGGCAAGGTCGGGCTTGGGGGGCACCTGGCGCGGTCCAATCCCGCCAAAGTACTTTCCAACTTTGGCGAAGATTTCCTCGGGGGTCACGTCGCCCGCAATCGCCATAACGGCATTGTTAGGAGCGTAGTAGTGTTTGAAGAAGGCTTCCACATCCTGGATTTTCGCGGCATCCAGGTCCTTGAAATCGCCATAGAAATTGTGCGCATTGGGGAACCGGTCAAACGCCTTGCCGGGCAAGTCGATGGCGTAGAAAAGACCATAGGGCTCGTTCAGCACATTGACGCGGACTTCTTCTTCCACCACTTTGCGTTGGTTTTCCAAATGTTCGGGGGCAAAATCCAGAGACTTCAGGCGGTCGGCCTCAAGCCAAAGCACCGGATCAAGCTCGGAGACCGGTGCGGTGTCAACGTATTCGGTGAAGTCGTAGCGTGTGTCGGCGTTATTCGATCCGCCGCCACCTTCAATCACTCGGTCAAACGTCCCTTTGGGCGCCACCGGTGTGCCCTCAAACATCATGTGCTCGAACAGGTGGGCAAATCCCGTGTGGCCTTCGGGCTCCAGGCGGAACCCGAGTCGGTAGGAGATGCACAGTCCGAAGGTCGGCGCCGAGTGGTCCTCCGACACGACTACGACCAGACCATTGGGGAACTTCCTGGTCACGGCGGGGACCTTCCAGCCGCCCGCGCCGTATGCCGAGCCCGCCATCCCCAGCAGGCAGGCCAGGAATAGACTCAAACGCCAGAGCTTCATACCGGCTCCTTGTTTCATTGAGTTAGTCCGAATATTTGGGGGTTTGCATTTAGGCGCCGACCCTCATCGTCCCACAGTATAAACGAATTAGACGGACGGGCAGTTCATTCGTCACCCATGAATTGCCATCATCTGAAAGCCTTTGAGCGTTTTGAAGCCAGGGTCGTATAACAGAAGTTCGTTGCTTAATCCAGCCCGCCAAGCGGGCGAAAGAACGTAGCCCATGGCGTCATGGGTAACGGAACGCTCCCTCTCCCCCGTCCCCTCTCCCGCTCGCGGGAGAGGGGTGCCCGAAGGCGGGGTGAGGGTTCTGTCTCCCACGGCTTAGGCCATGGGCTACGATCTTGCGCCCCTGTCGGGGCTGCGAATACCGGGCCAAAAGGTCATGTATTAGTAAGAGTCCTCGGGCATTCGCTTCTCAATTTCCAATAGCTGTTCATAAAGCAAGTTCAATGGATAGTCCTCACCATGAAACATAAAAATGTCACCATCAAGCGCCCGCAAGAATGCATGTTCACGGAAGCCCTTGGCACCGGTGACGATGTTCATGTCGAAGAACGGCTGACCATAGTATTTCGATACCCACATATCCAGGCGCTCGTCAAAGTGCTCCAAGTGATTTCTCAGTCTTCGAAATGGCTTGAGATCTATTCCATTGAGATTGAGATGACCTGACAGAATTGCCGCTCGCTACCGGGTTTAGATTCAAGCAATTTGTCGACATTCACGGCGTGAACAATGAAGTGGTGCAATTGAAAAAACGTTTCGCTGACGCTGTTACTTGCCTTGGCATCGAGGTAAGCCGCGCAACATCGTTTCGCAAACTCGATTTGTGTTCTCGCCTCTCCGACGTAAATGTGCCACTTTTCCATTATTGCTGTACCTCGACTAACGTTTGGGTTGAGATGCTGATTGTCGATACCCGCCGCAGCCGACAGGCAGGGATCATATATCCTTTATTTCACCACGTTCAAGCTCTTCAAGATAGCACCTAGACTGCCGGCGATTTTCTCATGCCCAATGTACCTGCGGCAACCGCGCGTCGTCATGCTGGGTCGGACACGGCGCGCAATTTATGCCCAGAGTTGGCAGTAACGAGGTGACGGCTTAAAGTCGATAGCTAATAGTCAAATCCGATCCCCCGGCACTTCGGGCTTGCCAACGGCAGTGTGATACTTTAGTATCACTTCTATGAAAACCCATCTTGTGACAACTCTCAAAAGGCAAGCCACCGGCATTCTCACCGAACTGGTGAAGGATCAGACTCCCGTCCTCATCACCCAGCACGGGGTTCCCACGGCCTATCTGGTGGATGTTGCCACATTTGAAGCCTTGCAGGCCCGGATGCGCGTGCTGGAAGGAATCGCACGCGGGGAACGTGCCATCCAGGACGGACGAATCTCCACCCACGCCGAGGCTAAGCGCCGGTTGGATCGATGGCTAAAATAATCTGGGCTGATCCGGCGATTCACGATTTGGACGCGATTGCCGACTATATTGCTGTGGAGAACGCGGCGGCAGTTCGCGATCTCGTCCAACGAGTATTGGCTGCTGTTGAGCGTCTCCAGCATTTCCCGCGCATGGGCTCCACTCCAGAAGAACTTCGCGGATTGCCCTACCGCCAGTTGATCGTTCCTCCTTGCCGAATTTTCTACCGCGCGGGGAAAAAGGTGATCTTCATCGTTCATGTTCTGCGAGGGGAGCAACTCGTTCGGAAGGAACTATTCCCCACGCGGCCACGGGGTTCGAAGTCTTTAGCCAAATAGCGGTGCCCATCCTAAGTGTCCCCGCGGCGTTCGAGTTGCTTGTAGTAAAGGAGCGAATAAACCACGGGCACGAACCGTTCGCAGAGCGTAACGCTCTGGTTGGCAAGTCCAGATAATTTATCGAGTGATTTTGTCTGGATTATTTGTCTAAACAGCCTGCATGACGTTTTGTCTCGGGTCATGTGGCTGGCGAATCGCTCCGATCGCTCGCAGGAGGGCGCCGCGCTGCGCCCAAAGCGGCGGCCGGGGACGCGGCAACCGGTTGCACGCCCGCATGATGCGCCTCAAGATGACGGTGGAAACTTTGCACTCGCCCGGTCGGCGGCGGTATGGCATTTCGTCACCACCCGCCAGGACCTGGACGTCATGAAGAAGCTGCATCAGGAGGGGGTAGCGGGCGAAATGGGTGAAATCGCCTCTCCATTATGTTGATGAAAACAAGCAAGTTAGATAGTTCTCTCCATTGTGTTGATGAAAAGAAAGGGAGTTACAAAAAATCGCGCCTGCAAAAATTGGCGGTCTACGGGAAGCCGGACGCGGCAATTTGGACACTGGCCAGCCTTCCGGAAGGAGCTGACGGTGAGATTTGCAAGTCCCTCTTCGGCCCTCGAAGTGCAAAAACTGCAATATTGTGAGAGATAATCCGGACATGCTGTCGTTCCGGCGGCAGGGGGAGTGAGAAAATGCGCAGCCACTTGGGTTGTACGGGGTCTGTGAACCTGGGTCACCTCGGGGATGAGACGCAAAAGCGCCTGGAGCAGATTGTGGCAAGCTGGCTGGAATACTCTCCGGAGTGTGCATCTTTGGTCGTGCGCCATGTGCAGCCAGACGATGTTCCCCCGATACGCGAGGTTGCCGGCGAATTGCTGGATTTCCTGCACGCGGTTTCGGACTCCGAGCGCGCCCAGATTTTGGGTGGGGCTCTTTATTATCAGGACGAACCGACGGGCCAATACGTCCGCCTGAAAGTGTGGAAGGGAGGCTTCCTGACGGTGGCCTGGGCCCGGCCCGACTACACGCGCGCACAGTGGGAAGTTTTCCGCAACCAGCCTGTCAATCTGGTCTTTGAGCCTTTCCAGCGGCTGAACGGCTCCGCGAGCTTCGAAGGCAATCCCACCGCCGCCGATGACTTTCGCCGGATCCTCGACAGCACCGCGGGGCAGTATTCGCAGGGTGACTATGCTATTTCTTCCTCCATCCGCCGGGTTGACATAACCCTCCGCGATGTCAACGCTGATGCCCTGACGGTGGTCAATGCCCTTCGCTACATGGCCAAGGCTGGCACGCTGAGCGGCGAAATCGACGTCAGTTCTTTCCGCCAGGGCGATCTGGAAGACTATTGCCGGTTCTCGTTCCGCGCCGGAGAGACCTTGATGGCACGGCCCCTGCTCTGGTCGGACGCGCCCGATGCGACCCTTGCACCTGCCGATCCCGTGTCGCAGGCGGCGTGAGATAAGCAGTGAATAATGAATAGTGACCAGTGAATAGTGGATAGTGAACAGTGCGCCCACTGTTCCCTGTCCACTGTTAACTGTTCACTAATTTCCCAAGGAGTTCACCATGCTCGACTACGGATTCACGGAGTATCAAACAGCCATTCGCGATTTGTCGCGGGAAATTGCCGAGAAGGAAATCCGGCCCATCTCGGCGGAATACGATCGTGAGGCCAAGTTCCCCTGGCCGGTGGTCAAGATTCTGGCGGAGACCGACCTCTTTCGCGTTTACATTGACGATGAATACGGCGGGATCAGCGACGGCACACCCATCATGAACATGGTGATCGTCA
>PLWR01000442.1 GCA_003165615.1 Acidobacteriota bacterium
AGCAAACCGTCCAAAAAGTCCGTGAGCAGGTGGGTGGCAAGCACGCTCTCTGCGCGCTTTCCGGGGGCGTGGACTCAGCCGTAGCCGCGACTCTGGTGGGGCGGGCGCTCGGCGACCGGCTGAACTGCATCTTTGTGGATAACGGCCTATTGCGGAAGGATGAGTTCGCCGAAATCAGCAGCAAACTGAAAGAGCAAGCCCACCTGAATGTAAAAGCCGTCGACGCCCAGGAGCGTTTTCTTTCCCGCTTGGCTGGCGTCACCGATCCGGAGCGCAAGCGCAAGATTATAGGGGAGGAGTTCATCCGGGTGTTTGAATCTGAGGCACGCGCGCTGGGTGATGTGGAGTTTCTGGTGCAGGGAACGCTCTACCCCGATGTCATTGAATCTGTGTCGGTTAAAGGCCCAGCCGCGGTTATCAAAAGTCACCACAACGTGGGCGGGCTACCCCCCGACTTGAAGTTTACGTTGATTGAGCCCTTGCGGGAGTTGTTCAAAGATGAAGTCCGGAGCGTGGGGCGTGAGCTTGGATTAGAAAAAGCCCTGGTGGACCGGCAGCCTTTTCCCGGCCCGGGGTTGGCAGTGCGGATTGTCGGGGAAGTAACTCCTGAACGCCTGCGGATGGTGCGCGAAGCCGACGCCATCGTTCAGCATGAGGTAAAGACACAGGGATTTTACGACAAGCTTTGGCAGTCGTTTGCGGTCCTATTGCCCGTTTCAAGCGTGGGAGTGATGGGTGACGCCCGCACTTACGCGTCGACGATCGGCATCCGGGCAGTCGAGTCGGAGGATGGCATGACCGCTGATTGGGCCCAACTACCCCCGACACTGCTACAACGAATGGCGACGAGGATAGTCAACGAGGTGAAGGGGGTCAACCGGGTCGTCTATGATATAACCTCGAAACCGCCCGGGACTATCGAGTGGGAATAGACCACCGTCAGCCTCTGGTTCGGTCCAGAGACACCACTCCATCGCACTGAAACAAAGCAGCTTATCGGCTCGCGAGCTTCTGGGCCATGTACAGCAGGAGCTGGCGGTCCTTCTCGTCGATTCGACCGAGGAGGCGCTTTACTTTCTCGTAAAAACGCAGTTCCTTCTCTTGCTCTGCGTCGAGAACCAGCTCTTCTGTAGTCTGGCGCTTGCTGAGGTTCGGGAGCGTCGGCGGTTCGTCTCCCTCAAAGAACAGATGATACAGAGGAAGTTCGAGCGACGCTGCTAACCTCTCGAGGGTCTCAAGGGACGGAACGGTATGCCCATTTTCAACCCGCGAAATGTAACAGCGCAATAAGCCGGTACGCTTTTCGATATCACCCTGCGAAAGGTTTCGTTCTTCTCTTAGCTTTTTTAAGCCTTGTTCCGATTATCATGGTCAGATTCTTGCACAAAGTAATTAAGTGGTCAACTAAATTCTCGATTAGAATTCGATTAGAAATTTGCCTCAGTGGTTACTGTAACCCCGGAGGCTCCGCCCTCGTCGGAAGCATTGAGGGTTGGATTATAATGGAAGCCCGATGGAAAACTCCGGCGCACCGATTGACCAGGAAATTCAGTGGATTAAGCGCGCACAGCAGGGGGATCCGGAGGCTTTCGGGTTCCTGGTGCCGAAACACCAGAAGCGCGTTTTTTCGCTGGTATACCACCTGGTGCGCCGGCGCGATGAGGTGGAAGACCTCGCCCAGGAGATTTTCATCAAGGCGTTTCGGGCGATCCGGAGTTACAACTTCCAATCCTCTTTTGCCACCTGGCTCAGCCGCATCGCCACCAACCACTGTTATGATTATTTGCGGCACGTGCGTGCATCGCGCGTGAGTTTCTACTGGCAGATGGGAGAGAACAGCCAGCAGGAGTTGGAAGCCAACGCGGAAAGTCAGCCCGAACAGGTCCTTGACCACGAAGAGCAGACAGTGCTGAAGGACCTGGTCACGAAGCTCTTGGATCGGGCTCCCGAGAACGACAGAAAAATTCTGGCACTGAAGGAATTGCAGGATTATTCTGTGGAGGAAATTGCCGAGATCTTGAACCTGAAACCGACCACGGTTAAAGTTCGATTGCATCGCGCCCGGAAGCGCATGTTGGGCGACCTGAATCAGTGGCGGGAGGAAAGCAAAGGCCATGCGTTGTGATGATGTTCGTGATCGCTTAGACATTTCTTGGGAAGGCCAGCAACCGGTGGAGATTCGCCGGCACCTCACCGAGTGCGCGGCGTGTGCCCGGTTTCACCGCGACCTGCGGATGGTGCGTGCAGGATTCCACCTGTTGCAGCGAGAAGAAGCGCCGGAGCCATCGCTGGGATTTGCCGAGCGGCTGGTGCGCCGACTGGGCGAAGTGAGCAAAGCGCCAAGCGTGGCGGATTTCTTCGAGCTCGCGGGCAGGCGATTTGTGTATGCGACGCTGGCGCTCACATTGTTGGCGCTTCTGGCGCTGGCCGTGCCGTCGACGGGCCCCGTGCAATCTCTCAGCGCTGCGGACATTCAAGTGCCTGCGCAGGAAGCTTCGCTGATCTATTCCGATCCTATGGGAGCCGGCTTGCAGGAATCTCCCGACCTGGCGCCGGTGGAAACTCCTACCTTCACGAATGAGGCGAAATGACCCGGAAGGTTTATCTCTATTTCATCTTGACCGCTATCCTGGGAGCTATCCTGGGGGGCGCATGCGTCTATTACTTCTTGTGGAATAACGGCCGCCTGCAGCGCCCCTTCGACAAACGAATTGCCGAGAAGCACCTCAAGAAGGAGCTGAACCTATCCGACTTCCAGTTACAGCAGATTGACCATATTTTTGATGAGAGCTCGAAGAAAACGGGGGATTTGCAGAAGCAGGTTGATCCGCAGTTCCAGGCGATTCATATGGAAACCCGCGCGCGTATTCGGCAAATCCTGGACCCTGATCAGGCGAAGAAGTTTGATGACTATGTAAGGCAGATTGATGAGAGGCGCAAGCGGCGCGGCATTCCGCCGCCCCATTAACGGCAGGCTGGGGCGGTGCAGGCCGCGGAGATTGGGGCCTCAGGGCTTTCAGTAATTGTCCGGATGTTCACATCCGGTTGGCACCTTTCGTCGGCAAGAGAACTTCCCCTTCCAGGTGGCAGGGGTCTTGGGTGAAAAGAAAGTACTCCATAAGGGGGCGATGGTGAAGTCAGCCCCCGAGCTAAAAGGGAATGTCCTCGTCGCTGATTTCGGGCTCGGGGGGTGAAATCGGTTCCGCCGTGGGCGGCACGGGCGGGGCAGGGCGTTCAGCAGGCGCGGGGCGATCGGAGCTCCCGCCGGGCATGCGGTCTGAGTCGCTTTTCGATCCCAGCATCTGCATCTGGTTGGCGATGATATCGTAGGCAGTGCGTTTGTTGCCTGACTGGTCCTGCCATTGCCGGCTGCGGATTGATCCTTCGATATAAACCAGCTTCCCCTTGGTCAGGTA
>PLWR01000004.1 GCA_003165615.1 Acidobacteriota bacterium
TGGCGGCCAAGTAATCGCGCAGCGGCAGGGTCTTCACCGTCCGGAACTGAACCAACTGCCGCAGCGCCAGCGTCAGCGCCACGAACGCTCCGGTCACGGCCGCCGTGCGCGTCCCGCCATCCGCCTGCAGCACGTCGCAATCGAGCACCACCGTGCGTTCGCCCAGCGCCCTGGTATCCACCACCGCCCGCATGGAACGGCCGATCAGGCGCTGGATCTCGTGCGTTCTTCCCGAGACGCGGCCCCGTGCGACTTCGCGCGGCGTGCGTTTGGCGGTAGCTCTCGGCAGCATGGAATACTCGGCGGTCACCCACCCCTTGCCCGAATTGCGCAGGAACGCCGGCACTCCGTCCTCCACGCTGGCGGCGCATAGCACCTGCGTGTTTCCCACCTTGATTAACGCGGAGCCTTCCGCCGTCATCAGGTATCCGGTCACGATCTCCACCGGGCGCATCTGCCCAAGCTGCCGATTGTCCGCTCGCGTCATTTCGTCACCGGCGCCATCCCCCGCATAACAAAGTACATGAAGAGCATCAGCAGCACGAACCCGGCAAGCGCCAGTAAGACGCATGGCAGTCCCGCCTTCGGCATCGGCGGCCGTTTGCCCTTTCCCTTTGCGAGCTTATACTTCGCCATGAATCCGATAGTAGCATCCCGATTCCCGGCGTCATGCCACAATCGAAGTGGATGATGCGCCGCAAGTGGATCTCCGTCGCGTTCGTTCTAGCCGCATGCCGGCAGAGCGCGCCGCCGCTCGACCTGTTTCCACAGACCGTGGCGAATGTCTGGGTTCGCACGGCGCTGGCGGATACGCCGGTTTCCGAATCGCCCGATCCCGTGCCGCGCACCGCCGTGAAGAGCCTCCGCACCGCCGCGTACGAAGGGGCGGGAAAGCTCGAAGCGCGGGCTTACGAACTGGACTCCGCCACCGTGGGCGTGACCCTGTCTCAACGTTGGCAGCCCTCGGCGGATACCATTTTCTTCGCGAGGGGGCGGTACTTCGTGGTGATCAAGTGGCAGTCCGCAGACAGAAGAGCTTTGCAGGCGTTTGTGCAGGATTTGCAGAAACGGCTGCCGCCCGCCTGATACCGCATGGCGTACTTTCCATGAATCCCGTTTTTTTGCCACAACGGCCCGTTTCCGCGCAAATCGCTCAATTCAGGCTGCTTGCCAGCAATGCAACGTACAACGCCATTTTCGTGCCAACAATTGTACCGTGTATGATGGGGGCATATGAGTGACGCCGAACCTCGACCCAGCCCGTGCCCTGCCTGCGGCAAACCCGCAGCACACGATGCGCCGTTCTGCCAATCCTGCGGGGCGCAAATGAATGGCGGCAAGGAGGTCGGCGGAAACTGCCCCTCGTGCGGACATGTCCGAACGCCCGACGCGGTGTTCTGTGAAAAGTGCGGCGCGCATTTTAGCGGCGGCCAGCAGCCAACGGCGACTGGCGGCGGCGCTTCGCATATCGAGGCGAACCTAAGGAAGTTCCGCGCGCGGCTTACCGCCGTGTGCCCATATTGTCGATATCAAGGCCTTATGGGGTGGGATGATTTCCATTTTCCCGTCCGCAAAGCCATATGGATGCCCGTTGCCCTTCTGCTTTGCCTGCTTGGCGTCATTCCTGGGTTAATTGTTTTCCTCGTCGTACAGCGTGGAAAACGATACGCGGCGGTATGTCCAAACTGCGAAAAGCCACTCCTCTTGAAAATGAGCGAAGCGCAGCCAGTCAAGAGTGCGTGGGGCGGCGCTCAATTCTTTGATGCAAACGGACAAAAGGTGCCAGGCAGCAAGCTGCTGGCACGCGCGGGCAAATGGGTGCTGATCGGAGCGGTTGGCCTCATCGGTCTGTTCGTCATTCTCAGCGCCGCGGGGATGCTCATCGAAAAAGCTGGCTGGAAAGCCTTCAATGCGCGCGAGCCATCGTCCGAGAATACTGCTCCTCCGGCGGGGAGTACTGCAGGTGCCGTAGCGTCTTCCGACGGCACACGTGAAGGCCCCCTTGTCGCAGCGGTAAGAAATGGAACCATCGAGGAATATCCTGCGGTTCCGATTGGTAAAGCGTTCGAAGTTACGTTTGACAATCCGCAGTGGCGAAGTGGCGAATCGGAGAAGGGCGTGAAATTCGTTGAATTCAACGGACGGTTGAAGTCAAGTAAGTACAAAGCCGTATTTGAAAAGGCACTCAGCGAGTATTCCAACTGCGCCGCAGAAGTGGATGAAGTGCGGAAAATGCCAAACTACAGTTTCGTCAAATATGCTGCCGGACTTAACAGTACATACGGAACGGACGCCCTTAAGATGGCCCAAGAAAATAAGGGCAACGAAGACAGGATCGCAGAACTGTTCAACTCAAGCGATGCTATGGGCGTGACTCGCCTGGCCGGCCGAGTAGATGAGGCTCTTAAGATCGGCCCCGGCAATAGAGAGTTCGACGAATTTGTCAAGGACTATGGCGACATCAAAATATGTGGACCTGGAACGGAGGAAGAACTGGCAGCGGTGAAGTTTCAATTCCAATTCACAGCAGATGCCACATCTTTCTCACTGACGTACATCGATTTACAACCCTGGTCGGGCATTGGTATCTCCGGCAGAGAATCTGTACTTCAGTATGTGTTCCAGTAGCGGACACGCAGGAGTAAAGGGACAAAACAGTCAGCCAGTGCGCGGCCATACTTCGCCGTCCTCACTGATCTCTGAATGCCAATTCACCGTTCAATGAGCGGCCTTCTTCAAGGCGTCCAGCAAGTCGTTCTCTGGGTGTTTCCGCACAGGCTGTCCAACTGAGGTATGAACCTGCACCACTAGTGTCTTGAGAGAGTTGTCCGACACGTCCCTGACAAACTCAGTGGCGAACTCGTTGAGCCAGCGCGGTTGCTCAAGGAGTGAGACCCCAAAGTTGCCGCTTTTCCCGTGGACAAGTTCAGTTGGGTACTGATTCATTTGAGAACCAGATGATGGGGTATGCGTTTCAAACCTTCGCTGCTTTCGCTTACCTACAGCCCACTCAACGCTAGTGATGGTTACGGGTCGCTCACCCAGGTTTGTTACGCTTATGCGAAGCTGCGTTTGGAGGGGTCGTCCGCCACCGAGAACCTCCTCCAGCCCGACGTGGACCTTCAGGCGCACCTTCTCATCTCGTCTAGAAAGCCAAAGTGCAACAATCACGGCAAAAAGGGTCATGAGAGCGGCAACCCATGTTCCGGTTGCTTCCCAAACCTGAATCTTCTGATCGAGTGTCATAACGAAATATGTCTTTTCACCTAAGCCATTTCCAGCCGCGGCGCTCCTGCCCCATTCCGGCCCGTGAAGGCCCCATTGACCTTTTACCCTACATAGGTTCGCGAGGGAGCCGCCAGGTTGAAGACCCTTCAGCCCTGAAGGCGCGTTTTCACGCCGGATTCAGGTGTGAAATGAACGCGCCTCCTCCTGAGACGACTTCTTTCAGGATGCACGCGTAAATCTCCCAGTCGAGCTCGACATATGCTCCTGGGAACGTGACGATGTTTTTGGCGATATGGTGCTCGTTCATATGACGCTGGATTGCCTCCACGGGTACCGGAGGGGCATAAAGGCGGATGGACGAAGGGGCGAAAGTAACCTGGGCGGGATACTCCACCACCTCACCCGTCTTGGTCGTCTCTTCGACCCCTGGGTTTAGCAGTTCCTTTCCCTTCCGAACGACTGCTTCGCCGACGATTCCCTTACCGTACCGGAAGAGAACAATCGAGCCAAGCGGGAGATCCTGAACGCGGTTGGCGGTCCGAAGACGGTACACGCCGCCCCCTTGGCGAAGGTCGCCAAGTAGCCACTCCTTCAGACTTTCTTCCGAAGGGAACTCCTTCTCAACACTGTGGGGGAAGATTCGGACCTGCGGATGTTCCATATCTTATTTTGCCACTTCCTCGGCTGTTAACCATGTATCGCGGAACGGCTCAACGTGGTTTATGATCGCACGGGGCGCGGGGAAGTGTATGCAAACTGGTTTCCTACTGGTCTTGAAGTCCTAGGGCTGTATCGGAAA
>PLWR01000061.1 GCA_003165615.1 Acidobacteriota bacterium
GTCAGGAGGATACAATGAAACCGATCACCGCACTAGCCAATGAAGCCACGCCCAGCCTGCCGCAGGGCATGGAAGAAGCTTTCAGAAGAATCGACGCCCTGGAATTGCCGGATCGTCTCCTCAAATGGAAGGAGGCGCGGCGTGCCGCGCCGATTACTGTCTGTGTCGAGCGCGAGAGACTTGCCCTCGAGTCCTGGCAGGAGACCGAGGGAGAAGATATCGAGATCCGAAGGGCAAAGTTGTTTCAAAAACTGACGGCAGGCGCCCCCATAGATATTCTCGAGACCGATCTGATCGTCGGCCGGCTAGCGGCCGGCATGCTCGAAACCGTTACCCAGAGCGACCTGGCGGGCGACTACATCCCTGGACTGTGGGAAGACGCGGATGAACTGGCCTTGACCATGACCGTCAAGGGAGCCATGTCCAGGAAGGACAGAGAGGTGGTGAGGGAGGCCGCCAGGTATTTTCACAAACGCTCGGCGCCGGCACACGTACTGGATGCCTGGCATCAGGTGGTGGGCACGTGGGCGGATGATATGGAGGAGGGCAAGCTCAAGGACCCGTGGCAATCGGCGGCGTTCTTTCCCTCCTGTGTTGCCTCGCCGCTGTGGAGCAAGGTGCTGGCCAACGGGTTGCGAAACTTCATCGATCGGGCGAAGGCAAAAATTCAGTGGTTTGTGGAGACCAAACAAACCAACATCGACAAGCTCTATTTCTGGCAGGCCTCAATCATCGCCTGTGAGGCGGCCATTGCGTATGCCCATAGATATGCCAAGCTTGCCCGCGACCTGGCAGAGAAAGCGGAGAATCCGGTCAGAAAGCGGGAACTGCTGGAGATTGCCCGGGTCTGCGAGTGGGTCCCTGAGAACCCGGCGCGCACCTTCCACGAGGCGGTCCAATCCGTACACTTTATCTACGTGTGCAAAATCCACGAACAGCCGCAATCTCCCCCAGTGATCGGCCGAGCCGACCAGTTCCTGTGGCCGTACTTCCAGAAGGACTTTGAAAGCGGGAAGCTGACGCTGGCGCAGGCGGCGGAAATCCTCGAGCACGCCATCGCGCACTGGGGTAGCCACACCTTCGTCGCCAACGCCGACTTCAGGGAGAATCACCAAGTAAACTATGGGCTGCAAAATATCAATGTGGGCGGTGTGGACAAAGACGGCAACGACGTTTCCAATCTTCTCAGCTACCTTCTTCTCCACGTAGTGGGTCTGATGAAGCTGTCCACCCCGAGCGTCGGCATCGAGTGGTACAGCAACACCCCGCGCTGGCTNNGTCATGTGGTGGAACGTTTCATGGCAGCGGGAGTGCCGCTGGAAAAGGCACGAGATTGGTATTCTCAAGGATGCGTAACGCCTATTTGTTCGAATACAGTCGACCACTATGGCGCCGAAGGGATTGGATCATTTAACGTGGCCGCCATCTTCGATGTAATGCTGCATAACGGGGTATCTGCGATAACAGGTAAGAAGGTAGGTCTGGACACTGGAGATCCCCGCACTTTCAAGACCTTTGAACAATTGTACAATGCATTCAAGAAACAGTATGAATTCATTGTCGGGCGCATTTTTTGGCTGGGAGCCATCGCCCGCAAAGAGAACGAGAAGTATGTGCGCTTTCCCTTTCTGTCGACCGTCATGGCGGACGGCTGCATGGAGTATGGGGAGGATTTGATGACCCCCAATCCTGCCTACCATACCTTCCTTATTACAGATCGGGCGAATGTAGATACCGCCGATTCTCTTCTTGCAATCAAGAAGCTGGTGTTTGACGAGAAGAAGCTGACCATGGATGAGCTGATGAATGCCCTTGACTCCAACTTCGAGGGCAAGATAGGGGAAGAGATACGGCGGATGTGCGTGGCGGCGCCCAAATTCGGCAATGGCATCGAAGAGGCAGACTTGATGGTCCGTAACGTGGGTAACTTTTCTGCCAACTTCATTCTCTCGTATGACAATTCTCCGTATCCGCCTTTCAAGATTTCCCGGGAAGGGCTGTCGTGGCATTACTTCGGCGGCTTGGGCGTAGGCGCTCTGCCCAACGGGCGCAAATCGAAAGAGGCGTTAAACGACGGCTCAATTTCGCCCATGCGCGGCATGGATACACATGGCCCAACCGGTGTGCTCAGATCCGTACTCAAGGCCGGGTTTGACGAATCGACGGTATCCTGCTTGAACCAGAAGTTCGCCAAAAGCACCATGAACAGCCCGGAGAGTCGGGCAAAACTCGCAGTACTCACTGAGACATTCCTGAAACAAGGCGGCCAGCACATCCAGTACAACTTGGTGGACGCAGCCGAACTGCTCGACGCCAGAGCCCACCCGGAGAACCACCGGGACCTTGTGGTCAGGGTAGGAGGATTCAGCGCCTACTTTGTAGAACTGAGCCCTGAGATACAGGATGATGTAATTAACCGGAGCGAGCAAGCCATGTAGGCTATGGCAACTGTAGTTGCACGCGGGAAAGCGGTCGGTACCCGGGTTAGTTTCGGTGCCGTGCGAGGATGTCGTGAGTTGGCTTCGCCGCTTTCTTGCGTGCACCTCGCGTGCCGCTTTCGCCGCGGCATACGGCGCGCCGAAGGTCAGCGTGGGCAAGGTAAAGAAATCCATCGCGGCGATAGCTTCACGATAATTGCTCAGAAGAGCCGCCCATCGCTTTGCAGGTTCAGGACTCCTCGGCGC
>PLWR01000020.1 GCA_003165615.1 Acidobacteriota bacterium
TCAACTTCTTCGACGACAAGAGCGGCCAAGCCAAGCAGGTGATCGTGCAAGTGAAGAGCGGCCACATCGGCGTGAACCACGTGCGCGACCTGAAAGGCGTGCTGGAGCGGGAGAAAGCCGNNCTACCCCCGCCTGCAAATCCTCACCATCGCCGAACTGCTGGCGGGTAAGAAACTCGAATACCCCACCCACCGCGTCGAAACCTTCGCCAAAGCGGAACGGAAAACAAAGCACGAGCAAGAGGGCCTGTTTTAGATTGGAATGTAGCGGTAACCACCTCGGTAAGCAACCTTTCGAAAGCTGTCCAGCTAGGAAGCACGTAGCGCGTCCTGCCAGCAGGAGAAAACCATGACCTTTTGTCTTCATCTTCAGAATGTAGCCTTCTAGGCTAATCTTATCTTGACAAGATAATAATCGAGTGCACACTAGACGCTGAGGCCAGCGCTACAGTATGCCGCGGTTTGCCAATATATACTAGAAATCAAAGGGGTTAACGTTTAGCGACAATAAGTCTAAACTCCTCATCTTATTCAAAGGAAAATGGTTAGCTTGAAACTGGGAATCGGGGACGAAAAAAAGGGCGGGGTTTGCCATGATGTATCAGAAACAAAAGGAGTTAGCGATTACGAACGAAAACCTTTAAAAAATCGATATCATTGAAAACAAAGTAGTTATCGTATCATCGACGCCCAGGGTCATGGAGAAAAAAGGGGGACAAAAAATGAGGCCGATTTTCTGTAAGTCATTGAAAAAACATATAGAAACAATGTCCGCCTTTCGTCTCTCCATGATATTCATGAAAACAAAGGAGTTGAACCGTTTTCTCCATTATGTTGATGAAAAGAAAGGGAGTTTCCGGTCTGCTTGCTCAGGATGGCAGCGAGTGGGGAGCGCCGCGCCGGAATATTTCAATCACTCATTGGCCCAATGAACGGATGGACGGATAAGTCGATGGGGCAATCACCAATCACCCATCACCAATCGCAAATTATTCAATGGGCCGATGATCCGATGATCCGATGGCCCGATTACCCAGTTGCGTTACAATGAAGTCGAACATGGCCACTAAACCTGAACTTTTCGGTACGGACGGCATTCGTGGGGTCGCCGGGCAATATCCCCTGGATCAAGCTACGGTTCTCAAGATCGGAAGCGCTTTGGGAACAGTCCTCAAAAACTCTTCTCAGCCCGTGCGCGTGGTAGTGGGAAAGGACACGCGCGAATCGAATGAGTGGATTTCCGGCGCCCTTGCCAGCGGCCTCGCCGCAACCGGCGCGGAGGTTGTGGACGCTGGGATCATCACCACGCCGGGGGTTGCCTTCCTGACGCGCCGGCATGAATTCTCCGCGGGGGTGATGGTTTCCGCCTCGCACAATCCTTACGAGGACAATGGCATCAAAATTTTCACCTCCGCCGGAACCAAGCTCGCGGTGGGTCAGGAACTGGATATCGAGGGTTTGATTAAGACGATGGCGAATTTGCCGGCCGCCCGTGAGGATGCCGCGCAACGCGTTCCCGGCTGGGTGGATGAATACGTTGAATACCTGGTAAGTCTGATTCCGGCAGGGCTCGACTTCTCCCGCTTTCGACTGGTGGTGGACTGCGCCAACGGCTCGGCGAGCCGCGTGGCGCCCTTGCTACTGGCGCGATTGGGAATCAAGCCGCACATGCTGAACGCGGAACCCAACGGGCAGAACATCAACCTGCATTGCGGCTCACTCCATCCGGAAGGGCTGGTGGAAACGACGCGCGCCACGGGCGCTGACCTGGGAGTGGCCTTCGACGGCGATGCCGACCGCGCCATCTTCGCCACCCACGAGGGTCGCGTGGCCGACGGCGACCACGTGCTCTATGCCCTCGCCCCCTTTCTTGACCGCCAAGGTAATCTGAAGGGCCGCGCCGTGGTCGGCACGCTGATGACAAACCTTGCGTTGGAACTCGCTTTGGCCCGTCAAGGTATCGGGCTGAAACGCACCGCCGTGGGTGACAAGTATGTCCTGGAAGAAATGCTGCGCTCCGGGATCTCTTTGGGGGGCGAGCCCTCCGGGCACATCATTTTCTCCGACCTTTCGCTGGCGGGCGACGGCATGATCACGCTGCTGGAAATCCTGCGCCTGCTGGCTGAGACCGGGAAGTCTTTTGATGAATTGCTGCGAGGCTACCAACCCTTCCCGCAATTGATCCGCAACATACGCGTGCGGGAAAAACCGGCGTTGGAATCGATCCCCAGCGTCGCGCAGGCCATTACGGAATGCTGCCTGGAGTTGGGCGAACGCGGCCGCGTGGTAGTACGCTACTCCGGCACGGAACCCCTGGCGCGCGTCATGGTGGAAGGCGCGGAGGCGGAAGCCGTGGAGGACCACACCGCGCGCATCGCCGCGGCCATCGAGGCGGCCCTGGGGATTGGGTGATTGAATCATCGGGCCATCGGGTCATTGAACGGCTGTCCGTTGTCCGTTGTCAGTTGCCGAACCTCCATGGTCCTACTTTTATGGTCTTACTTTCCCCATCTTGCAAAATCACTTGCAACGGACGACGGACCACTGACCATGGACGGCTTTTAAATGACCCAATGACCCGATGACTCAATGACCCAATCACCCTATACTCTCTAGCAACCTTGCCGTAAATGATATCATCCAAGCGGCTGGACACCGACAAGCGGCGGAAGGAAGGCGCATCATGAAAGCAATCACCCTCTCACTCTTGATGCTGGCACTGGCATTTCCGGGTTTTGCCCAAACCCCCGGAGGGCCCGTGGGCCCGCCGGTTCAAGCGCAACCCACGGTTCCTGAGCAAACCACAAACCCGCCGGCCAGCGCCCCGGTGGTACCCGCCGAGCCACCTGCCGCGGCAGATCCCTCGAAGATTGTGGTGCCCGGGGATACGACGATCCCCATGATCCTCATGAATACCATCAACACCAAATCGGCCTACGTCGGCCAGGCCATCTATTGTGAATCCATCTACCCCATCACCGTGGGGAACCACATCATCATTCCCAAAGGCAGTTCCATTCGGGGCACGGTGACGCAGGTGGTTCGCCCGGGACGCGTCAAGGGACGCGCCCAGATTGGCCTGCGATTTGACGAACTGATCCTTCCCAACGGTACCACCCGGCACTTGCGCGCCACGC
>PLWR01000079.1 GCA_003165615.1 Acidobacteriota bacterium
TGCTCAGGGTCTCGCGCAAGGCACGACTCTTGCCAACGATGTCTTCAAGGTTGTGGTCGTAGCGGATCTCATCTTCCAGGTAGGTTTTCTCGGTGTTCAGTTGGTTGCGCGCCTCCTCCACCTTTTCATAGGCCAGAGCGTTTTCGATGGCCAGCGCCACCTGGTTGCCAACCTGCACCAGAAAACCCAGCTCTTCCTGCTGGAACAGGGATTCGTCCCTGCTGGCAAGCGTCAAGATGCCAAGCTCTTTGGACCCTGAGACCAAGGGAATGATGACACTGGAACGCAGGTTCTCCGCCTCGGCCGGCGAAGCAAACTGAGGAGGGAGTTCCGCGATATTCTCTGGTTTTAGGAGCCGAGGCAGGCGAGCACGAACCTCCGCAACTTCCTCCGGGGTTAACTCCGCCGACTGAATCTTCTCGATGAATCCGCGCGTGCTGGGGAAGTCCATGCCCACGCAGCGCAGCCGCGGCGAGCCCTCCTCAAACAGCCACAGGCCCGTATACTCGTGATGAAAGCAATCACGCAGGGCGGCGGACACGGCCTGGAAAAGATCACCCAATTCCAGGTGGGAAATAACATTATTGTTCACTTCCAGCAATAGCCGCAGGCGGTCGCGTTCACGCGCCAGGAGTTGCTGATAGGAACGCGCCTCCTCGAAATTCAGCGCATTTTCCACAGCGACGGCCACGTGGGCGCTGACCGTCGACATCAGCTTCAAGTCCTCTTCGTCATAGTTCTTCTGCCGAGTGGTCCCAAAAGCCAGTACGCCGAGCCGCCGTCGTGGCGAGGTTAGCGGGAGGAGGCACAGCGAGCGCACGCCGTATTGCCGCGCCCGCTCGACGATATCGGCAAATCGGGTTTCCTTTTCGATGTCATTGAGAAGGATGGGCTTCAGGTCGTCCAGTAACCGCGCGGTGGTCGCGGGGTCAGCCTCAGGAATTTCCGTCTCGATTGATGGGCTGCCAGCGAGCGTGCCGCCAAAGGCATAAAGGCGAAAGACCCGGCGCTCGGGATTGTGCAATGCCACGCCGAGGAACTCGAAACTGACCACCGAGGGAAGAAAGCGGGCGAGGCTTTCCAGCACCCCATTGAGGTCGGCGTGTGCGGCAATAACGCCGGAAACCTGCTGCAGCACCTCGTAGCGCGACTGCTGGCCTGCACCTCGCTCATGGTCCTTGATTTCCAAATTGTCCTCCCGCTCCGTTCCCGCGCGCCCTTACTCTACCATGGGAAGTGGGCGGGGTTGCAGACACTGGCGCAATCGATCTCACTTGTCCGCCCGCATGCGCGGATGACTGTGCGGGGTCACGAGGATTGTCGGGCACCGGAACTCCGGGCCGGAAGCTGGCAGCAAGCCCCGCCCTTGCAGGCAGCGGAACGGGGAGCCACCTTCAGCCTGGTGCTGACCGTGGGTTTTTCCTTCGCTGACGAACCCAATGTGGGCTGGCGCAGGCCTTCACTTTCCAGCGGTCTTTGCCGGGCTGCTCGCAACCTTGCGCAGCTCGGCGATGCGCTGTTGGGCTATGACATAGGCCGCATCCGGCGATTCGAACTTGGGCTTTTCCAATCGCTCGTACATTTTTTCCGCAGCATCGAGAACGCCGTACTGCTCAGCAATCAGTGCAAATCCGAACCACACTTCGCCGTCCGGAACTTCAATGTGTTCGGCATCCATCGCCCTGAGCAGCAACTCGCGCGCCTGACCGGGCTTCCCCGCCTGGGCTTCGAGGCAAGCAAGAGTGTGCAAGATGGGGAAGCTGGCATTTTTCGTCAGGTCGTTGGCACGCTGGGCTGCATCGATCGCGTTCTGGTCGATGGGTCCGGGGACAAACAATGCAGACCACGCATAATCATTCAGATCACTCTCCGTAGCCTCTCCCTTGTCGATGATCGTCTTGAGGATTTCCCGTGACTTGCCATAATCTCCACGATAAGCGGCCAGGCTGGCGGCGGAACGGATATAGGTCAGGTCGTTGGGATGCTCCTGCCTCCGGGCCTGGACCAACTTATCCCAATCATCGAACCGCTTGAGTCCCGCGTAGGCCATTGCCGCGAGCTCGAAAGCCCGTTCGGAGGTGGGCAAGGACTTCACTAATCCCTGGGCCAGGGGCAACATTTCCGCCCAACGTTGCTGGGCGGCGTCGGCATACGCCAGGGCCATCGTTAGCTGGTTGTTGCGTTCCCGGTCCGTTTTCGGATCCCGCCGGGCGTGCTCCAGCGCCGAGTAGTAGGGGCCTTTGAGATCTTCGGATCGCAGCAGCACCAGGGCGGCGGTTCGGATGGCGGCGGCATCCCCTCCCTGCCCTTTCATCCAAAAATAAGGGAAGGGTTGACCGGCAAGAGGATCGTCGCCGCCGCTCATGGGGACCTTGTCGCGGGCCCGATCGAGCCATGTTCTTGCGGCGACCAAATTGTTCTTCTCCACAGCTTGAAGCGCCAGAGGCGCCAGGTCTTGAGGGCTTGCCGGGCCCGCAAAGGAATAAGCTGCAACTTTGTAATGGCCGCCATCCCGCACGACATAGGTGTCCTGAGGTGGCGCCCCCGGGCTTTCGATGATGATCTTGTAGCCGACAGAGTCATCACCTTCGGTTGTATAATGCATGTTGGACAGGGCCATATCCGCGAGGGTGAGGGTCGGAAACCCTACGTTGGCGAACTGCGTATTGACCATCGACATGGTTTGCTGAAACGCCTTCTTCTCCCGCGCTTCATCAATGAACTGCGGGTCGGCATAGACGAGCGATTTACGTTCTTCCATCGTCAGCCGGCCGCTTAAGATGCCGGCAAACAGTTGCTGTACAGCGCTGCGCGGGTCGGCGGGGTCAATTTTAATTTCCTCATACGGCCTGGTCTTGCTGAAGAGGGCCGCCTTCCGCATTAACTCGCTCTCATCGCTTTGTCCATGCGCACCCTCAGCAAACAACGCTGCCCCTTCCGCATACTTCCTGATGCGAACCAATACCATTCCGGCGGTCGCTAGTGCTTTGCTGCGCTCCTGTTCATCGGTGGTGATTTCCAGCGACTTCTTCAAGGCCGAATCCACGCCCTTTTGGAGTGCGATTGCCGCCAGCGTCAACCCCTTCCGGATGTCGGTGCTGGGCAAAGTTGCCGCATAATCAAGCACCCCCTGGGCGTCGTGGGCGTACCAAAGGTCAAAGAGAACATTATCTTCGTAGCGGTGGCTGGACTCCTCGTCCAGCTTTTTCAATTCACCATACTCCGCCACTGCATCCTTCAGCCTGGCGTGCACGCTGTACCGTATTCCATCCCCATCGAATTCAAGCAGGATGGCAAGATTGGCGCGAGCCTCTTTATCTTTCGGGTCGAGTGCGATGGCCTGTCGATAAGCGGCGATGGCTCCGTCAAGATCCATTCCCTTCTTGAACTGGCGGCCGATCAAGTCACATTTCAGGACCAGTCCGAGGGTGCTGAAGGCCAAGGCTGAACTGGGTTCGAGGGCCGTGGCCTCCCGTGCCACGCTACGCGCTTGTTCCCCCAGTCCGGCCGCGAGCAACGCCTGAGCCATTTGCACCTTGTGCAAAGCTTCCTTGGGATGCTGGGCGGCGAGTTGCCGGCAGGCGGCCAGTCCTTCCTTGATTTTGCCGGCGGAAAGAAGCGCATATCCAATGCTATCGAAAGTAATAAATAGGGGATCGGCATTGCGCGCCTTCACCACTGCGTCGCGCAAGTCCCTGGCTTGCTGGACGGTGATTCGGGTGTTGGTATTCTCCAGACGGAATACCGCTTCCACAATTGTCCCCTCCGGGTTGGTGGAGTATTTATGCGTGAAACCCAGGCTATCAATCTTCTCGTTCTGATCGGAAGGAAGCGCCCGCAGTTTGAAGCCGGGGGGCGCTGTAACCTTGTACCGCCATTCCGTGGTGAAGGGCGTCAACCTCCAGTCGACGGTTCGCGGCGGCTTGTCCGCGTCCTCCTTGTGGGTCGATTCCTCGTCTTCTTTCGTCACAAAGTACTTCGGCAGGGGGTTGTAAAGACCTTCCAAACGGATGGCTATGATGGCGTGGGCCAAGTCGGTATTTCCGCGCTTACCCGTGGCTACGAACTTGATGGAGGCGGGCTTCTCCAAATCCGACAAATCGCTATGTTCCAGCGAAGTCAGCGAGTCGGCAAGGTACATGCTTTTCACATAGCTTTCAGCGTGCTCCCTGACCTGTTTGCTATCGCTGCTGAAGAAGTAGCGGAAGTCAGCTTCCGCGGGTCCGATCTCGTCATCGGTTTCAACAATCGTCGCCATCCCATACTCGGCAAGAGTGAACTCGCGTGTTTCCCGGAACACATTTTGCGCTGCGGTGATTTCGGGGATCCGCTTCAGCGCATCGGTTGTCTTGTCGACAACCAGGGCCCAACGTCCGTAGTCCATCCAGGGCAATGTGCCGACTTGAGAGTATTGAGCGGTGGCGTCAATCCACAGTTCTCGATCCGAGCCGGAGGCGGGAACATACACAATGACATGGTTAAACCTACCCACCCCGGGCATGTCAGTGTTGATGTCTTCTCCTCGTCCGGCGTTGAGGAGGGCCAGATTCGCGGGAATCCCCGCGCCTCGCAACATCGTCACCAGCAGCGTGGCCTTGTCCTTGCAGTCGCCGTACTTGCGCTTCAAGGTCTCCGATGGAAACTGCGGGATCCAACTGGACTCGCCAAACTCCACGCCGGTGTAACGCACGTTTTTGTGCAAGACAGCGACGATTTGGCGAATCATCTCGTTACGGTTTTTGGCCTTTACATTGAGATCCGCCAGCAGCGCCTGAACGTCGGAGGTGCGCAGTTTGTCGTCGGATAAGCGGGCATACTCGGAGGCAAACTGGCGCCACGAGGTGCCCGTGGAAAACTCCAATTCCGGATGCAACGCCACGTCGGTGGGCACGTCGGTCAGTCGTTCCGTATAGGCGCGTATAGGGCCATGCTCAAGGGTGACGGTCTCATGGCCCTTCTGGTTCGACTTCTTCACCGTTGCGTCCGCCAACAGGCGCAGTTGGTAATGCAGGGGAACTGACGCCGGATGAGTGACCACGATATGAGTCTTGTTAACAGGAATGCTCCACCCCAGGCCCAACCGTACTACCGTTCCCAAGCCAAAGAGCGGGGCTGTGTCGCGAATGACCACTTCTTCCTCGGCGATCGCCCCAGGAGCGATGGCCGGCAGCGGTCCGCCAAACTTTCGTTCATCGCTGTACATATCCGGCGCGTTCTGGTGTACCGGGACGTCGCTTAACGTATTGGGGTCCAGCCAATGTTCCGCGCCGTCCGAGGTGATGACGCGTGCTTTGATCTCTGGCTTGTTCTGATACCAGGCCTTCCATTCGCCACTGATTTCCGCCCAGCGCTCCACCCCTTGCTGGTTCTCGATCCGGTAGATCAAGTGCCGAGTCGATACCTGCTTGCCGGTTTCATCAAAGCTGAAACTCCAGTCGTTCAGCAGCACGGTGGCTTCGCTGTTCTTTTCTGCCTTGACCAATCCGGCAGCCTGGCGAAGAGCCGCCGGATTCAAGGAGAAAGCCGGGCCGCTCCAAACCTCGGCAGCGCTCAGGGGTGAGGCAAGGAAGAGCAAATCCAGAATAATGAATTTCCAGAGACGCACAGACACACGCATGGTAAAGACCTCGAAATCAGGGTAATAAGTATTTTTATGCCAATCGCGCGCGGAAAGATAGAGAAATGCCGCGAATAGCAGATTTCGACCGTCCGCGGTTTGAGCGGAGCTACAATGGATTGGCCCTGACCATGAGTGGCGGCTGCGTCCAGGAGGTGTACTCCTAATGAAAAACCTGCCTCTGTCGAAAGTCTACCAGTTACTCGAACCGGGTCCAGTGGTTCTGCTGACGACGGCTCGCAAGGGCCGCGCCAACATTATGACGATGTCCTGGCATATGATGGTGGAGTTTGAACCGCCGCTGATTGCCTGCGTCGTCAGCAACAGAAATTACAGCTTTGCCGCACTACATGCGACGAAAGAGTGCGTGATCGCTGTTCCGGCGCTGGAACTGGCGTCCAAAGTCGTGGAAGTCGGCAACTGCTCCGGCCGGAACGTGGAGAAGTTTGCGAGATTCGGTCTGACGCCGGCGCCCGCCGAGCGCGTTGCCGCGCCTCTGGTGGCCGAGTGTTTCGCCAATCTCGAATGCAAGGTGGCCGATTCCGGTTTTGTCAATAAGTACGGTATCTTCGTCCTCGAAGTGCTCAAGGCCTGGACTGATCCCGCGCAGAAGAATCCGAAGACCATTCACCATCACGGATACGGCAGGTTTGCTGTGGATGGCGAGATCATCAAGCTGAAGTCGAGAATGCGATAATCGGCACTCGTCAAGAACCCTGAGGTTCACCCGTCCGCGACCGGCGGGCACGACGCCTGCCTGAATAAGATATAAGATAAAGAGCAGTGAGGAGCTAAGCCCATGCCAAACCTGTTTGATCCGCTTTCAATCCGTGACCTGACTCTTCCCAATCGCATCGTTGTTTCGCCGATGTGTGAGTATTCCAGCACCGATGGATTTGCCAATGACTGGCACCTTGTTCACCTGGGGAGCCGGGCCGTAGGGGGCGCAGGCTTGATTCTGACGGAAGCCGCCGCCGTTACCCCGGAAGGACGGATCAGTCCGCAAGACCTGGGAATCTGGAGCGACAAACATATTGAGTTCCTCGCCCGCATTACGCGCTTTATTCACTCTCAGGGCAGCGTGGCCGGTGTGCAATTGGCCCATGCCGGGCGGAAGGCCAGCACCTATCGTCCCTCGGACGGGGATGGCGCCGCGCCGGAAGAGTCGGGCGGCTGGAAGAATGTGGTTGCCCCCAGCGCGATTCCCTTTGCGTCAAACTATCCCCTGCCGCGGGCCCTGACCCGGGAGGGAATTCAATCTGTTGTCCGGGCATTTGTCGATGCCGCCGGACGCGCCCGCGAAGCGGGATTCCGCGTCATTGAGATTCACGCCGCCCATGGGTACTTGATCTCGGAGTTTCTTTCGCCCCTTGCCAATCACCGCACCGATGAGTACGGTGACTCGTTCGAGCATCGCATCCGCCTGCTGCTCGAAGTGGTTCGAGCGGTTCGCGGAGTGTGGCCGGAGCGCGCGCCCTTATTCGTGCGCATTTCTTCGACCGATTGGGCGGAAGGGGGATGGACCCTGGACGAATCCGTTGAGCTTGCCAGGCACCTGAAGGATTCCGGTGTGGATCTGGTGGATTGTTCTTCCGGTGGTAATGTTCCGCCCGCCCGAATTCCCATTGGCCCGGGATACCAAACATCGTTCGCAGAAAGAATTCGTCGCGAAGCAAAAATCCTGACGGGCGCCGTGGGAATGATCACGGCTCCAGCGCAGGCGGACCACATCATCCGCACCGGCCAGGCGGACCTGGCCATCATCGCGCGGGAGTTCTTGCGCGATCCCTACTGGCCCTTGCGAGCGGGACGCGACCTGGGATACCCCGTCCCCTGGCCCGTGCAGTACGTAAGAGCCGCGCCCCACGGCACGGAACCGCGCGACACGGAATAGCGAGTCCCGCATTTCGAAGCGGGTCGGAGCGGGTGGACAGGGCGGCGGAGCCAGGAAGGAAAATCAAAACGCAATTACAGGTACACGGAGTGGCCACAGTGTTGCCGCAGCGACATCTGCGACCGTGTCGAGCCGCTGGCCGGTGCTGTTTTCATGCATTGCTATCGGCCACTGCATTAGTCACAGAAAACGTGTTATCTTAACGCCGGGTCACTGTGCGGATTCTCCAAATACTCACCAAATTCGTTCAACCGGCAACAAGACACCTGCAAAGTATCGAGATGGTCTTGCGGCACTTGGGCGGATTCGGGGTGTTGCTTCTCGCGATCATCGACAGTTCCCCTATCCCAACATTTGGCGGCTTGGATATTCTCGTCGCCATACTCGCCGCGCGTCGGCGCGAACCGTGGTATTACTACGCCGGATTCGCTACGGCAGGCTCGACCATCGGCGCCTACTTAACGTTCCGAATGGCCCGCAAGGCTGGCTTGGAATATCTCAACCGCAAGTTTGGACAGCGCAGGGTCGCGAGCCTGCTGAAGTATTTCGAGCGGTGGGGTACGGCAGCCTTGGCCGTTTCTACCGTGGTACCTTTTCCCTTCCCTACGAGCACATTTTTCGCCATAGCCGGCGTGCTGGACTACCCTCTCCGGACTTTCATCGCGGTTGTGGCTTTGGGCCGAGCCGTGCGTTACGCCGCCATAGCCGCTGTTGCCTCCCACTACGGCCGCCGCTTCATTGTGGGTCTGAGACATCCGGGGCGCCATTCCGTGTTGCTGCTGGCGATTGCCGTCGGGGTGGTCATCGCGATCACCGTGGTGATAGTACTGAGAGAGCGACTAAAATCGAGTCGCGCCGCGGTCAAGGCAGATCCATCGTGACCTTCCCCTTGGTTTAAGCAAGCTTCCGCAACCTGTAAATCATACGCGGGCGGGTGCGAAAAGCCGTGGACCTTAAAAACAGGTCCGCGATACCACTCTGGCGATTTAGCGGGTTTTCCATTTTGCAGCGAGAAGCGCGATTTTCTCTTCCAGCGTGGGTTCTGGCTTGGGTTGTGGTTTCGATTGCGGTTTGGGCGGGCGCTTGGCAGGCGGCTCTTGCAGGGCCTTGATGGAGAGGGCGATGCGCTTGGTTTTGGCGTCGGCGCTCAGGACTTTTACTTTGACGATTTGGCCCGCCTTCACCACGTCGGATGCGTCCTTGATGTAGCGGTTGGAAAGCTCGCTGATGTGGACCAGGCCGTCCTGATGAACGCCGACGTCCACGAAGGCTCCGAACTTGGTCACATTGGTCACCACACCTTCCAGCACCATGCCGGGCTGCACATCAGAAAGTTCACGAACCTGCTCGTTGAAGCTGGGCGCCACGAACTTATCGCGCGGGTCCCGACCCGGTTTGCGCAACTCCTCCAAAATATCATTCAGCGTGTAAGTGCCGGCGGATAGCCGGTTGCGGTCCACCTTTTCCAGAAGCTGGGGGTTCTTAATCAATTCTTCGATGGGCACGCCGAGGGATTGGGCGATCTGTTCCACGATCTGGTAGGACTCCGGGTGGACGGCAGTCATGTCCAGCAGGTTTTCGCCGTTGCGGATGCGCAGGAACCCCGCCGCCTGTTCAAACGTTTTGGGCCCGATGCCTGGCACCTTTCGCAATTGCGCGCGCGAACGGAAGCTGCCGTTCTCATTCCGAAAGTTGACAATGTTCAGGGCGGTGCGTTCCGTGACGCCGGCGACATAGCGCAACAGCGTCCACGACGACGTGTTCAGATCGACGCCCACCCGGTTGACGCAACTTTCAATCACACTTTCGAGCGACGCCTGAAGCTGGCGCTGGTCAACGTCGTGCTGATACTGGCCGACTCCGATCGCTTTGGGATCGACCTTGACCAGTTCGGAGAGCGGGTCCTGCAACCGGCGGGCAATGGAGATGGCCCCGCGCACGGTGAGATCGAGATCAGGAAACTCTTGCCGCGCCACGTCCGAGGCGGAGTAGACGCTGGCCCCGGACTCGCTGACCGTCACGGAAAAAATATTGTCGAGTCGCCGCTCACGCAGGAACTCCCGCACGAAGGCATCGGTCTCGCGGGAGGCTGTGCCGTTACCGATGGCGATGGCGCGCACATTATGCTGCTGCAGTAATGTCTCGATCTTCTGGGCAGCGGCCTCCGCTTCGCCCTTGGATCGATGCAGGTAGATAACGTCGTGGGCAAGGAATTTGCCGGTCTCGTCAATCACCGCAACTTTGCAACCCGTGCGCATGCCGGGGTCGATTCCCAATACGGAAATAGGCCCTGCCGGCGGAGCCAGCAGCAGGTTGTGCAGATTGTCGCGAAAGACCTGAATTGCTTCCCCATCGGAGCGCTGCTTCGCTTCCAACCGGATTTCGCCCTGGATGGAAGAGTCGAGCAGGCGCTTCCATGAATCTTCAATGGCGAGTTCAAGCTGCGGCGTCCAATCACCCTGTGCGCGTAGAATGCGGGTTTTCAGCATGGACACAGTACGCGCGGGGTCCAGCTCGATCCGGAAGTAGAGCACGCCTTCACTCTCGCCGCGGCGAATGGCCAGCATGCGGTGCGAAGGAATCGCCTTCACCGGCTCACGGTACTCGTAATACATCTTGAACTTCTCTTGCTCGTCCGCGGCGTCGGGCACCTTGGTGCTTACCACCACGCCCTCATCAAACATCATCTGCCGTAGTGCTTTGCGCAGATCGGCGTCCTCGCTGACCATTTCGGCAACAATGTGGCGCGCGCCTTCCAGCGCCTCTTCCACGCTATTCACGCCTTTTTCCGCATTCACAAAACTACTGGCGAATGTTTCGAGCGGCTCGGCCGCCGGCTCCTGCGCCCACAAATACAGGGCGAGCGGTTCCAACCCCTTTTCGCGCGCCATGGTGGCCTTGGTGCGGCGCTTCGGCCGGTAGGGCAGGTACAGGTCCTCTAATTCGCTTTTGTCGATGGTGGCTTCAATGCGGGCTTTGAGCTCATCGGTGAGCTTGCCCTGCTCGGCGATGGAAGCAAGAATCGTCTCGCGGCGCGCCACCAGCTCGCGGAAATAAGTCAGCTTTTCTTCGATGCCACGAACTTTAACTTCATCGAGATTGCCGGTGGCCTCCTNNTGCGATAGCGCGCAATGAACGGCACCGTGCCGCCGTCATCGAGCAGTTCGATTACCGCCACCAGACCGTGCATGGGAACTTCCAGGATCTTGGCGATGTGAAGCAGTAATTCCGTGGAGAGATTCTTTAGGTCAATCATGATGGAAAACAGGGGTCCTTGGGTCAGTTGGGTGTCGCAACGTGCGTAAGAAGTATACCTCGACTTGTAGCAACGCAGTTCTTGGATTCACTGCCACGGGAAGAGGGGCGTAACGGCGGCTTTACGCCGCCATATTGCACCACGGGCGCAACAAGAGGTGGCGGGATAAACCCGCCGCTACAATCCGGAGGCCGAACGCCGTTCGGCCCTATAGCGAGTCAGCGGCATCGCCGCGCCGCACCTCGCCCCCCTCGCTGTGCCCCCGACACTCCCCCGCATCGTTATCGGCGGATCGAATGAGGATGATGAAGTTTACTCGGGGGCCAACCTGAGACTGATGGGGGCAAGAAATTCGGGCCAACGCCCACCACCTGTCCTATAATGAAGGTTCCATTCTTGACCTCACACTGGAGAATAAACATGAAATCTTCGCAGATTGCGCCCGTTGTCAGTTCTGCCGGGTCCCTCGGGGCACGGAGACGGATTGCCCTTTGGATGCTGGCTACGATTTTGCTCTGCGCGGCGGGCACCCAGTCCCTGGCGGGAAATCCCGCCGACGTGCCCTCCATCAGCGCCGGGATGGGACCGTGTACCGCGGACTTCATCGTTGTCGACGCATCCAATAAACCCGTCTTTGACGCCAAAGTGCACGTCAAAGTGAAGTACGGTTTCATGAGCAAGCGGGATACTGACCTTGAAATCGGCACCAACAGTGACGGCAAGGCGCACATTGAAGGGCTCCCCAACAAGCTGAAGAAGCCCCCCTGGAATACACCATTACCAGCGCCGGGGTGACCAAATCAGTCACTAACGACCCTGCCGCCGAGTGCCACCCGTATTTCAACGTTACGCTGGTGAAGTAAGAAAAGCTGCGGAAAATGCCCGGCGGAAATGCCATTTTGGTGAGGGTAGAGCGGAGTTATTCGTCCGCAGACGGATCACTCCGCGGCCTTTCATCATTGGATATTAATTGATATGTTTGGGTTGTCATTTTGAGAGTCGCAGGGGGAGGCAAACTACGCCTCCCTCTGCGCTTCAGTTTCTGACCATGCCCGCCGGCATTCCTATTACGCCTTGGCCGCTCACTCAATGCAGCAACTTGATCTCCTGC
>PLWR01000177.1 GCA_003165615.1 Acidobacteriota bacterium
CCGGCTAACTGCCGTTTTTAGGATTATGGCTGCGGCACGGGCGATTGGGGCCTGATGCTGGCGGGGGAAGGCGCGGCGGTGACGCTGCTGGATCTTTCGCCGGTAGCCATCCGGTTGGGATTGCGGCGGGCCGCCGTGAGCGGCGTGGCGGACCGGGTGCGGGGCGTGGCGCGCGATGCCAGCGACTTGGCCTGTTTCGGCGNNACGCTCAAGTATCCGCGGGCGCGCGATGAGCTGCTGCGCGTGCTCAAACCGGGCGGGCGGCTGGTGTTGGTGGAAACCTATGGCAATAATCCGCTGCTCAACGCGGCGCGCGTGGTGCGGCGGCGGATGTCGAGGGAGGCGGCCGAGCAGGGTGAAGGGATCATTTTGAACGACTCGGATGTGGAGGCGCTGCGGCCGCTGATGGGAGAGCTGGAAATCTATCCGGTGAACTTGCTGGCGATGGGGAAGCGGCTGTTTCGCGGACGCTTCCAGCGGGCGTGGGCGCGGGGGGCGCTGCGCAGCCTGGAATGGATGGACGGGCGGCTGCTGGCGGCCTGGCCGTCGCTGCGGCGGTATTGCGGGGAAGTGCTGATTGTGGGGCGGAAAGGTGAGAAGCGGTGAAAGAATTATGGCCGCGGATGAACACGGAAGCGGCAGGGCAATCCGTAACCGGAACCCCCTAATCCCGTGACTGCCTAGGAGGAAGCATGGCGCTGAAGATGGCAATTCTGTGGCTGGCGATCAACGGTGCCGACATCCCTGCGGCCAAGTCCACCGTTTCAAAAGGTCGTCCACGTACCTGGCAGAGACTCCCCGGGGGCGGTTCGAAGAGGATCAGTTTGGATTTATGTGAAGCCGATTTTGATTTTCTGTCGCTCTTGGGCCTGCGCAAAATCCGCCTGCGCCAGTACCTCTAGGATGCGCTGGAAACCGGGCGCTCCAACTGGAATTCCGAGCTTGTTTGATAGGGCTTCAGGTGTCCATTCCTGAACGTCTGGATCACTGTTTACGATTTGGCAAATCCTGATCCACAATTCCCGTTGGTGCACCTCGTACGTCATGCCATGATCGTATCATCCGCAGCGACCTGCCGTGGGCGTCGTCAGCGCGCCTTCCGTCGCCAACTGTGTCGTGGCGTTGCTTATCTTCCTAATTCAAAAAGGAACATTGACCTAATTCACCAAGAGTCCTAGAATTAACCCATTATGCCGATTCCCCTGCTACCGCTGATCGGTGGCTTCGCTCTTGGCAACGCCACGAAGAAGAACCCGAAAAAACAGGCGGTCTCCAAGCATACGAAGAAGAGCGGAGCCAAGGTGAAGGCGTACACGCGNNTTCCAAGCACACGAAGAAGAGCGGAACCAAGGTAAAGGCGTACACCCGGAAAGCCAAATAGTTTCCGGCGCTGCTGGTGGGGCTTATGCAACCGCCGCTTCACATAACGGGCGCTCCCAACGTCGACTGCATCGTCTTCGTTTTCGGGGCGGTTGTCTGCCTCTATTGGCTCAGAGCATTGCGTCTAGCAAGAGAGGGTGCAAGGCTCTTTTTGCGGAATCTGGCAAGGGCCGTTCTCGTCTTCGGCGCCTCGATGATAATCTTCATCGCAGTGCGCCTTCAAACGCATTTGCAGCCTTCTCAAGAACAGGTCATCGCCGGATTCGTGGCGCTGATCTTCTTTGTCAGGTGGCAGGGCAAGAAACGCTCACGGTACATCCCGAGAGCGATGAGACGAGCAGTCATCGCAAGGGACTTGAAGGGCGAGAATTTCGACCCGCAGAAGCATCACGTTGACCAGGTATGGCCGTTCGCCAGGGGCGGGAGCCACACCACCGACCATCTCCGGGTGATCGGGAAGAAGAAGAACTTGCAAAAAGGTGCCAAGCGGCCCCGGATGCAAGATATGTGGTGAGGACGGCACGGCTCGTCTGGGCCGAATTCCGTTTCACACCTGTGCCATCGCCTGGGCCGCCTTCGGAATTCAGAATCTTCCGCTCCGACAAACGTTGGCTATAACCTTTTATTCATAAAGGTTTCCGACTATACTGTTCTTGCGGAGCGCCCATGGAACTCTCGGACGAACAGAAGAAGCGCATCGTTGAAGAAGAACAGCAGCGAGTGGCAGAAGAGGAATACCGGACCCAGGTCCGGCGGGATTTGGAAAGTCGAACTGTAAGCGCCGGTCCGGTATCGGCGAAATCCAGAGTGTTGAGATATACCTTAATCGCCTTGGGAATTGTTGCCGTGCTTTGCGTCGGGATTCTCATTGGCGTCCGTCGCCAGTCTAGCGATGAAGCCACTTCAGGCACGTCGAAGACCGCTTCTGGAGCACAGGGAAAGGTGGCGGAGAGGTCGGGGAAGCCGTCGCCCGTAGCGCCAGTCAAGCTGACGACCAACCAAATCGCAGACCGTGCTACGCCTTCTGTGGTGGTCGTGGAGAATTTCAATGAAGACGGCGAGAAAGCAGGTCAAGGAAGCGGATTCGTGTTTTCGCCCGATGGCGTGGTCATCACGAACTACCACGTCATTCGTGGGGCAAGATCGCTGATTGTCAGGGTTCCGTCGAAGGAATCTGTGCGGGCGGATTCGGTGCTCGGTTACAGCATTGAGCACGATGTCGCAGTAATCCAGGTCTCCGCGTCGTTGCCCGCTTTGGAAGCGGAGCGTCTGGAACCCGTCAAGGTAGGAGACCGGGTGGTTGCCATAGGTGCTCCCCTTGGGTTAGAGAGTACGGTAAGTGAAGGCATCGTCAGTGCGCTCCGAGATGCTGGCGGAACGCAAATCATCCAAACCACCGCCTCCATTTCGCAGGGTTCCAGCGGCGGGCCACTTTTTGACGAGTTTGGAAAGGTGATAGGTCTGACCACTGCTCAAGTGCGAGATGGGCAGAACCTCAATTTTGTTATCGCAATTCAGCACGTGTCGGACCTTGTGAACCAAAAGCGCCCGATGTCGCTCTCGGAGATGTTGAGCGAAACCCAGGTGGTGGATTCGTTGCCTGCAACCACACTTTCGGTACCCGCTCGAAATGCCGTGCAGTTCCCGTTTACGGTGAACGGACAGCAGGGGGCCATCCTGGAGGGCGGCTATAGGATTACTGGCGGGGGCGGGAACGACGTTGGCGTAGCGCTCGTGGGTCCGGGCGGTTCCGTAATTGTGAACAGTGGCAGGGTGGCGGTGTCGGGTCAATTCAAACAGCGGCTTCAACGGGGAAGCTACTCCGTTATTTTCGACAACCGATTCTCCACGTTCTCCTCGAAGTCGGTGTCGCCGGATTTGAAGCTCACGTATTACAAATAATCGGCGCTCCGCTGAATATCGAAAACGCCTGTCGGTCCGGTGCGCGAGGGGCCGCAATGCACCGCCCTGGGCATGGGCGTAATCGAGCGCCGAACGATGTCGGGCAGGTTAGGGGCGCTACACTTGGGCGCTAAACGATTCACCGGGGCCCAGAAATGGCTTACGAGACGGTGGAGTATGAGTTCCCGTGCCCGTGCGGCAAGGGCAAAATGACTGCGATGTGGAAAGAACACGACACATATCCGAGCGGTACTCACCACGTTGAGTGGCAATTTGAATGTCCGGATTGTGCAGAGAACTACGTTTTCTACCAGCAGCACACGGTACGGAAAGGCGATGCGGAGAAACACCGGGCCATGTCAGCAAATCGGAACGCGGCAGATGCGTTATGGAAAGACACCGATAAGAAACCTCTGCCGCTTCTCTGATTTCGTCCTTCGGTGGTCGCGGCCTCCATCGCCCGCGCGCTGAGAGGCGCCACTCAGTACTTTGGCACGCTGGGGTCCACCTTGTCGG
>PLWR01000294.1 GCA_003165615.1 Acidobacteriota bacterium
CGCCGTGCGTGGAGGGATGCTGCGGTCCCATGCTGAGGATGACCCGATCTTCCCGGCCCGGGATTTTCTCCAGTGTTACCGGCATTTAGCGGTAACCCTCCGTGGGATAGTCTTTGCGCAACGGATTGCCTTCCCACTCCTCCGGCAACACAATGCGGCGCAGGTAGGGATGGCCATCGAAGACAACTCCAAACAAGTCGAAGACCTCGCGTTCAAAGGCATTGGCCGACGGCCAAACGGGAACGGCGGTGATGAAGCGCGGATTTTCACCCGACACACGAACCTTCAGACGCAGGCGCTGGGCGGTCTCAAGGGAGAGCAGGTGATACACCACCTCAAAGCGCGGTTCCTGGGGGTAAAGGTCCAACGCCGTGACATCGGCGAGGAAACTGAACTTCAGGCCGGGCTCATCGCGCAGAAACTCGCAGGTACGAAGGAAATAGGCGGGGTGGATGTAAATTGTAACCTCATCGCGGAAGATGCGCGCCTCATCCACCGCCTGCGGGTCATACTCCCGCAATTTCTTCAGGGCTAAGTTGTTTTCAAGTTCGGCGGCCATAGAATAATCGGGTGATCAGGCGATCGGGAGATCGGGTGAACTAAGGCATCGGGTGATCCGATGATCCGGCGATCCGGTGATCAGTTTTTCCCTTGCTCACCCGATCACTCGATCTCCCGATCTCCCGATCCATGGATCACCCAATTCCTACCGGGTCCAGTCGAGGGCCCCTTTTTTCCAAAGATAGATATAGCCTGCCAGCAAAATGGCGATGTACAAAATCATTTCCAGGAAGCCGGACCAGCGCAGGCTCTTGAAAACCACCGCCCAGGGATAGAGGAACACGGCTTCGACATCAAACAGGATAAAGAGCATCCCGATGAGATAAAAGCTGACGGAAAAACTTCCGCGGGCATCGCCGACGGGCAGGCTTCCGCACTCATAGGGGGAAAGCTTTTCTTTGGAGGGCCGTTTCACCCCCACCCACCACGACAAGCCCAACATGCCGCCGGCAAGCGCCACGACGGCTATGAGGTGCATCAGTATGGGGATGTAAACTCTAACCATTACAGTTATTTAGAGGTGCTTTGATGTGCCATTCCCGAATTGGAAACTATACGGGGCGCGTCCTAGTAGTGTCAAGTTTTTTCTTGCTTGGCGGGGAGGGAGTCGTTAACATCAGCTTTATCAGTGTAGGGAATCTCCTTTGCGCGGGGAAAATGCCATGGTGATGGGGTTTAATACCGACATCAAACACGACGGCGTGGTGTACCACATTCAAACCGAACCCCGCAAGGATGCCGGGATCGACACCACCGTGTACACGAAGGGCGCCGTCATTCACAAATTCAAGAGTTCCTACCAGGATATGCTGGATTCGCCCGACTTTAGCGACGATGAATTGAAGCGCCGCCTGGAAGAGCAACATCGCCTCATCATCGCGCGCATCCGTGCTGGTGAGATCAAACCTGCTACTGAACAAGCGGGACCCGCCTGACTTGGAGCCCTCCATCATGAATATCTATCTGAACGGGGAACTGCGCGAAGTTCCGGAAAACCTGACCCTGGCCGTGCTGCTCGACTGGTTGAAATTGCCCACGGATCGCGTCGCGGTGGAGCGCAACCGCGAGATCGCCGCAAGATCCACCTGGACGGAAGTCCTGATCCAGCCGGACGACCGTTTGGAGGTGGTACAATTTGTGGGGGGCGGGGCTGAGGATTTGGTGATCGGGTCATCGGGTCATTGAGCCATTGAATCACTGAGTCATTTTTTCATCATCCCCGAGCCTATGCTAATATGAATTTCGTTCCGCACATCCCCGCACCCTTTACCGTCGTCGACTTGCTCCTCAAGTTGGCAGTCATGGCCCTGCTGGCGGGATTTATTGCGCGTTTCAGCATGTTCCGCCGCCTGTTAATGATCGAGCAGCGCGGGCCCCGCGAAAAGATTGAGTTTGCGGCGTTTCTGGGCCTGCCCTTCATGATTGGTGTCCTGGCCCGCTTGCTGGCCCATTACCCGACCGCCGATCTGAGTTTGGAAGTGACGGTGCTCGCGGGATTGCTGGGCGGAACGATTGTCGGCCTGGCCGTGGCCTTGATTGTCAACCTGCCGATTCTGGTGGTTGCTTTGTGGGTCGCCGTATTGTCATTGTTTCCGGCCTTCGCGCAAAATGTTCCCTCCTTTCTGATTCCGTATTACCGTCCCGAACTTCTTGCTCCCCTCATGGCCACGCTTTATGCGGTTGCGGCCGGCACGGCGCGCTGGGTGTGTCCCGACAAAGAAGAGATCTGGAAATTCTCGCCTTCGTTTGACCTGAGCCTCTACCGATCAATCAAGCAGCGGTTCAAGCATCCCGCCATCGACTGGCAAGTGCTGTTTTTACTCATCTGTATCATCCTGGAAGTGATTCGCATGTTCGTGGTGGGGCCCATCTCCCATGGATCATTGTTTTACCCTAGTTCACCACACTTCTGGACCCGCGTCCTGATCGTACTGGCCACATTGATTGGCGTGAGCTTGCCGGTGAGAATCTGGAATACGACGCGCATCGAACGCAAGCTGGTGGAACAGGAAAAAGCGCTGCTCCAGGCGCGTATGGACGCGCTGGTCAGCCAGATCAATCCCCACTTTCTCTTCAATACGCTGAACACGATTTCCTCGCTGATTCGCTTTGATCCTGACACGGCGCGGACGGTTCTGATGAAATTGTCGAACATTCTCCGCCGCCGGTTGAAAGCCCAGGTTCACTTTTCCCCCCTCCAGCAGGAGCTGGACTTTATCGACGATTACCTGGACATTGAAGTAGTGCGATTCGGGCGCGAAAAGCTGCAAATCCGCAAGGAGATCGACCCCGCGACACTGGACATGGTTGTGCCCAGCATGATTTTGCAACCCCTGGTTGAGAACGCCTTGCGCCACGGCATTGCCCCCAAGATCGAAGGCGGCGCCATCACCCTGCGCGCCCAACGTGGCAAGGGGCGCTTGATCATCGAGGTCATCGATGATGGCGTGGGTATTTCCGAGCAAAGGCAGATGGAAGTCTATGATAGCGGGATTGGCATCAGCAACGTGCGGGAACGGCTCAAGGTGGTTTACGGGCAGGACTTCTTGATGAAGATTGATAGCCAGCCGGGGAAGGGAACCGCCATCCGTATGGAGATTCCCGAATTAGTTACGACGCTTCCGGCGGCGCCGGTGGAGCCCCCTTCCGTGGTCTCGTGAAGAGGCGCTTCAAGGCGGGGCTGTCCAAATTCGGATAAGCCTAGTGCCAGGGATGATCGCGGATTCGGTGGGAATGGCTGTGGCGGGCCTGCAGGCGAGTCCGGCTCTTTTGATCCCTGCGAATCTTTCCAGAAAACATTTGCGCAGTTTCCAAAACCGGAACGGGGCGGTATTCTATCTAAAACACCAAGGAGCGAGGTTTTCGTATGGCGAATGATGGGCCCACGCACAAGAAAAAGCCCCCGGCTTCGATGAGCATGATCGAGCCGCGGATTCGCAACATTTACCTGTCCTTCTACAAGGAAAGCTACTTCAAACCCTCCGCCCTGGATTTGAAAACCAAGGAGCTGATTGCCATCGGCTGTTCCCTGGTGGCGAAGTGCGAAGGCTGTTTGGAAGGACACATCAAGAAAGCGTTGGAGTTGGGCGCAACCAAGCATGAAATCAGCGATGCGATTGCGGTGGCCGTCGGCATTGCCGCTGCCGGGGTTATGGATTTCTCTGACAAGGCGGCCATCAAGCTCGACTTGCATCACTTTAAGTAACAGGTGTCAGGTATCAGGTGCCAGGTGTCAGGAAGTAGGTAAGGGTAAAGCATGAAGGGTAAAGGGCAAGTGCCGAGGCACAGGGTAAAGGGTGAAGGTTAAAGGGTAAAGCAAACGCACTGCGAAAGCCATTTTACCCTTTATCCTTCACCCTTCACCCTTGACGAATTCCGGTCGCTGACACCTGATACCTGGCACCTGACACCTGATACCTGACACCTTTCTTTATGGACTCCCTGGTCATTGCCAACCTGTTCCTGCTGCTCTTCCTGGGTTTAGCTGACAACCAGATGATCGCCGCGCTCTTGCCGTCATTGGTCAAATCG
>PLWR01000230.1 GCA_003165615.1 Acidobacteriota bacterium
TCGTGGACTTTGACGGAACCCTGCCGCGCTTCGATGGACAATTGCCTACACCGGCAGTCAAGGTGTATCTTATAGGGCGGCCCTGAGGTCGATAGGGAAAATCCGGATGCGATAACCCACTGATCGCATTCGGACTTGCTGTGCATGACTTCTCCAGTTTGACAAAGGGCGGAATTGGCGGGAGCGGACAGCCCGTACTGGTCGAACGCGGGAATACCGTTCTCCCCGCAAGAACGTAGAACCATCAACCCCAGCGTTTTCCGCCAGAACCAGCGTCGGAAAATCAACTTTATTCAGGAGAATCGCCATGCTTCGTCGCCCCATCTGGTTTCATCCGCTCGTCTTACTTTCAATGTTCACTGCCTTTCATGCGCTCCGGGCGCAAGACGCAGCCATCACGGTTCAGGCGCACTGGGACAAAGTTGTCCGCGTTTCTCAGACAACACCGACCCTTATGATGGGAACAGGACCGGGTGTTTGGCGGGGATCACCGCCTCATGACCTGGTCTTCCGCAGCATCAAGGAACTGGGCGCTGACGATGTGCGCTATGCCGGCGGGGGATCCGTCTACGCGCACTACGGGGTGGCGGAATTGGCGCCTCCCACCGCTACCACCACCTCATGGGATTTCTCCCAAGCCGACCAGGTGACGGAGGACGTCATGAACGCCCTCCAGGGGCATAAGGTGGTTCTGAATTTCACCACGATCCCGGAATGGATGTTCAAGGATAAGGAACCCGTGCACTACCCAGCGGATCCGACCAAAATATGCTGGGATTGCGCGCCCGGAAAGGAACTGCGCGATCCCACTTACCGCGAAGTTGCGGATTACTTTGCCCGCGTGGTGAGCTGGCACGTTAAGGGTGGTTTTACCGATGAACTGGGAAAGTGGCACGAGTCCGGCCACCATTACAAGATTGATTACTGGGAGGTTTTCAACGAGCCCGATCTTGAGCACGGGTTCAGCCCGCAAGTCTACACCAAGCTTTACGACGCGGTGGTGGAAGCGATCCACAAGGTCTCGCCGAACACGAAGTTTGTGGGCATGTCCGATTCCTACCCCGCCGGGCACCCGGACTTCTTCCTGTACTTCCTCAATCCCAGGAATCACAAGCCGGGAATCCCGCTCGACATGATCTCCTACCACTTTTACGCGGTGCCCGGAACCGATGAATCCCCGGAAATTCAGCAATTCACTTATTTCTATCAGGCCGACAAATTCCTTGAAATCGTTGGCTATATCGAAAGCATCCGCAAGCAGTTCTCACCCGGGACGGGCACCATGGTGAACGAAATCGGCACGATGCTGCCGGAAGACTGGTCGCAGTCGAAGCCGAATTACGTTTTTAAACCCATCCGGCCCACCTATTGGAATCTCTCCGCAGCCACCTATGCCTATGTCTATGCGGGACTGGCCGCGCGGGGGATCGATGCGGCCAATGAGTCGGGATTACCCTCTGGTCCCGGCATGTGGCCGAGCATTTCCCTCACCGATTGGGATACCGGCCAGCCCAACGCGCGGTTCTGGGCTCTCAAGCTGATCCACGATAACTTTCGGCCTGGGGACAAGATTGTGAATTCCGAAAGCTCCTCCGGCTCCGTGATGACGCAAGGGTATGTGACCAGCAGCGGAGAACGAAAACTTCTGATCGTGAATAAGCGCGACCACGAGCTTCAACTGACTTGGCCAGAGGCTAAAGGCGGGAAGCTGGAAGTGGTTGACCAGACAACCGCTTCCAATCCGCCGGCCTCGAGCCATATCGAAGGCGAGAATTTTAAGTTGGGAGGGTTCGGCGTGGCGGTAGTGACGCTGCCGAATTAGTCGGCGCAGCGTAGCCACAACCAAACACGTCTAGTAGGGTCTGGGCTTGCCCTGCCCCTACAAGTTTCTGTGCGCACGACCGCAGGAAAATCATATGCCATTTGGAGAATCGACCATGTTTCGTCGTATAAGAACGTTGTGCCTTTTTCTTTCACTCCCACTCTTCATGACGATTGCCGCCTTTGCCGCGGAAGAGCCACCCGTCAAGATAGAGGTTAAGTGGGACAAGGTAATTCGGGTATCGAAGACGATCCCAACAATTTTGTACATTGGAACTCCCGTGACCAAGCGCGGCGCGCCGCTTCACGATCCCATGCTCAATGCCATTAAAGAGCTGGGGGCTGATGACGTGCGGTACGCGCCCTGCAACCTCTATCCGCGCCTGTCGATTGCGGAGCTTGAGCCGCCGACGAAGACTTCAACGTCCTGGGATTTCTCGCTCATTGACCCCTATACCGAGGACGCCCTCAGCGCCATCAACGGTCACCCCATTGAATTGACCCTTAGTACTATTCCGGAGTGGATGTTCAAGACGCCCAAGCCGGTGGCTTACCCGTCCGACCCCGAGCAGCTTTTTTATGATTACGAGCAAGGCAAGGAATTGCGCGACCCCACCTACCGCGAAGTGGCGGACTACTATGCGCGCGTGGTGGGTTGGTACGTAAACGGCGGTTTCACCGATGAACTGGGAAAATGGCACTCCTCCGGACATCACTACAAGGTGCAATATTGGGGGGTCTTAAACGAACCGGATATCGAACATGGTCTGAGCCCGGAGGTCTACAGCGGGATCTACGACGCCGTGGTGAAGGCCGTTCACAAGGTCTCACCGCAAACCAAGTTTGTCAGTATGTCGAGTTCCTATCCCGGCAGCCAGTCGAAGTTTTTCGACTACTTCCTGGACCCACGGCATCATCAACCGGGCATTCCTTTGGATATGATTTCTTATCACTTCTACGCCGTGCCGGGCTCGACCGAGCCCGCGTCCGTTAACCCGTTCACATTCTTTGATCAGGCGGACCGGTTCCTGGAGGTGGTGGGATATATCGAAACCCTGCGCCAGCGGCTTTCACCCAAGACGGGCACGATGGTGGATGAGGTCGGCACCATGCTGCCGTCGGATTGGGATCAGGGGAAACCGGGTTATGTCTTCAAGCCCATTGAGCCTGCCTACTGGAATCTTTCCGCGGCAGTATACGCGTACGTCTTTGCCGGACTGGCGCGCCAGGGGATCGATGTGGCCACCGAATCGCTGGTACCGGCCTATCCTGGCCAATTCCCCAGCATTGCCATACTCGATTGGAACAACGGCGAACCTAACGCGCGTTACCGCGTGCTCAAACTTATGATCGACAACTTCCGGCCCGGGGACAAAATTGTGGACACCCAGAATTCCTCAGGGGAAGTGATGACGCAAGCCTTCGTCAGCAACAGCGGAGTACGCAAGCTGCTGATCGTGAACAAGCGCAACCGTGAGTTTCAATTGACCTTGCCTGGGCTCAAAGGCGGAAAGCTGGAAGTGGTCGACCAGACCACCGGCTTCAATCCACCTGCTTCCAGCACAATGGAAGGTGATAGTTTTAGCTTGGGCGGCCTCGGCGTGGCGGTGGTAACGCTTCCCAAGAAATGATGTGTCGCAAGAGGGGGAGTTTTCCAGGCAGGCAGCGCAGCGCGGAGCCGAAAGAGAAAATCAAAACGCAAAGCGCAAAACGCAAAGGTCAAAGTTGCTGACCCCAAAAACAATGGTGGCGCATACACTTAAGCCCACGTATGCGCCCCCCGCGGGCTTTCGATCGGCTCTCTTTTCCTCCCACCTGCCTACTGCCTATTGCCAACTGCCTACCGCTCTTCAGAACATCCCGCCCATCGCCAGCACTACCATGGCCAGCACTACGGAGATAACAGCCGACATCAACATGCGCTTGGTCCTGGGCGTGGTGTCATCCCATTCGCCGGAAAAAAGGCCGAGCATATTTGAGGCCAGCACGGTTGATGCTATGAGAAACGCAAAGCCGAACGACGTGCCGGCACCGCTAAAGAATGTTGTGCCCATTCCGTAACCCAAAACTCCACCCAACCAAAGTGCCGCCATCGCTGCTCCCATGGTGGCATCCTTCGGCCAACCCTGGATCCCATACAACGACCAGGTTCGATTGCGGAAAAGAAGGTAGCCGCAATAGAGCAGGTTGGGAATAAAGCCGGCGGCGAGAACAAGCATCCAAACCGCGTATGTCGAGAACGCTGGCTTCGCGCCCAGCTCCACGCTTCTCGCCTGGAGGGGCCCGCTGAAAGCGAAGCCGAAATTCAGCAGGGCGCCGAATACTCCCGTGAAAATGCAAATCCCCAGGCCCGCGGCAAAGCTCATTTTGGGCTTGGTAGACCGGTCATTTTGAGACGCTTGCTCCTTTTCACGCCTCAGCCCGGCCATTCCGTACAGAACCATCGCCACAATCAAAATCGGCAGGCTGATCATCAGGGCAATGCCCCTCGGCCGGACCAACTCCGCGGGATTGAGGACCAACATGGGGATTAACGAACCCAGGAAGCCCGTCAGCCCCACGACCACAGCGATCGCCAGCGCCATTCCCACCGCTTCAATGCCCAATCCAAAAGTGGCTTGGGCGATGCCCCATAGAAAGCCGAAAATAAGGGCGGGGAGCAATTCCTTGATGGGCGCGCTTGTGTACAGTTCCCGAAGGTGCGGGACGAACGTCAGGGTGAGCAGTAAAGGCAGAACGACCAGTGCCAAAAAGGTAAAAAACAACCAGATGTTCTCCCAATGCCACCTGCGTGCATGCTTCATCGGCCAGGCAAAACTGCCATTGGCTAAGCCACTGATAAATATTATGGTCATCCCGAAAAAGAACAACTTGCTCATAATAGGTTTTTCTCCTCGCGCCACAAAGAACAAGTGCATTTAACGAGCAAGAGAATAGCCACGTGCGACGGTAAATGCAAAGGTATCTTCCGGTATGACAAAATGGCGCCCTGCCGCTCTGTAACGCTTTGCACGCGGATTTGGAGCGGTGGTCGGTGACCGCCGGTTTTGAAAATCAATGACTCTGTCTGGTTGTAGGGTGCAGCAAGCCGTACCCCTACAACCAGGGCGGCAGAGCCGGTGGTTTGCTGCGCGACCGATTTGGGGCAATTTGGAAAAGCCTGGTCATGGACCGGCGCCACAAAAAAATCTTCCCCCCTGCCTGGGCGTGGCAGAAAATGCAGGTGACGACTGGTAATGTTTGCGTGGTATCTTTCCCCGCACAGCGGGTGGAGGTCAGGGTTCCGTCAAAGTCCGATGGTTTGAGA
>PLWR01000411.1:0-6296 GCA_003165615.1 Acidobacteriota bacterium
GATTTGCCCAGTTTCAATGAGCACATTCGCAAGGACCCGCAATTCTACGCCGCCTCGGGTGAGCAGCTTTTGGGTCTGTACAAGCATTACACGGATCAGATGTACGCCAAGCTTCCGCAACTGTTCGGCCGTCTGCCCAAGAACAAACTGGAGGTGGCGCCCATGGAGGCATTCCGCGCGGCGAATGCCGTCCCCGCCGATTACTCGATTGGCGCCGGTGACGGCTCGCGACCCGGGCGCATCAACGTCAACGAATACGACCCGAGCCATCGCCTGCTGCTCAATGTGGAGGCCATCGCTTACCATGAAGGCATCCCCGGCCACCATCTGCAGTTTTCGATTGCCCAGGAGCAAACGGACCTGCCGCCCTTCCGCCGGTTCGCTTCTTATAACGCCTACTCTGAGGGTTGGGCATTTTACGCGGAGCGGTTGGGTAAGGAAGTGGGCTTCTACCAGGACCCTGATAGTGAATACGGGCGACTGGAAAATGAAATGTGGCGCTCCGTCCGCCTGGTGGTGGATACCGGCGTTCACGTCCGACACTGGTCGCGCCAGCAGATGGTGGATTATTTCCGCCAGCACACCGCGCTCGACCAGCCCATGATTGAAAACGAGGTGGACCGCTACATCGCGTGGCCGGGTCAGGCCCTGGCCTATAAGCTCGGGCAGATGAAAATTATTGAGCTGCGCGAGCGCGCCCGGCAGCAACTCGGCGAACGCTTTGATTTGCGCGCCTTCCACGATGCGCTGCTCGCCGATGGGCCCCTGCCCCTCGATGTGCTGGAGGCGAACATGAACCGGTGGATTGCGGCGCAAAAAGGAGCGGCGGTGCCACCCCCATAGAACAGTTCAGCGCGACACCTCTCTTACGGCCCACTCCCCATGTCCGAAGAGCCTTCCAACTTATTCCAGTGACTTGTGGAAGCGCAGAACGCTGATGGTCAGCAAGAGAAAGGCAATGGCGGCAAGGGCGGCGATCTCGGGCCAAAGCACGTCGAAACCCGACCCTTTCAGGTAGACGCTGCGCAGAATCACCATGATGTGGCGCAGGGGGTTGGCGTAACTCATTTTCTGAAGCAGGGGCGGCATGCTGGCGATGGGAGTGCCGAAGCCGGAGAGCGTGATCATCGGCATGGTGAAGAAGAAGGAAGCGATCATCGCCTGTTGCTGGTTCTTGGAGACGGTGGAAAGAAACAACCCCAGGCCCAGCGCCGCGAGGATGAATGCCACCAGCCCGACGGCCAGCACCCCCAGGTTTCCGCGGAAGGGCACCCCGAACCAGAATGTTCCCACCAGGGCAATCAGCGTGGCGTCAACGCAGCCGACCAGGAAAAAAGGAATGGTCTTTCCCAGAATAAATTCCCAACGGCGAATGGGAGTGACCATGATCTGCTCGAGCGTCCCAATCTCACGTTCACGCACCACGGCGAAGGCGGTGAGCATCATGACCAGGATCAACATGACGTTGCCGATGACTCCGGGAACGAAATACCATTGGCTTTCCAGCCCCTCGTTGAACCATGGCCGAACCTCCAGGTCAACTTGCGGCAGCGACGAGATCAGTTGGGGAGATGTGCGCTGCATCCGGTCGAGTTGGTAGTCACGGCTGAACTGGGCGCCAATCTGGTTGAAATAGCCCAGCGCCACCAGCGCGGTGTTGGAGTTGGAACAATCCGCCAGCACCTGCACGGTGGCTCCCTGGCCATTGCGGAGGCGCTCAGCGAAGCCGGAGTCGATTTCCATCGCCGTCAGAATATCGCCGCGGTCAAGGCCGTCGCGAAGGTCCGCGGGCCGGGCGGCATACTGAATCAAATGAAAATAACGGCTGGCGGTAAAGTGCGCCACCAGCTCGCGGCTCTCCTGGGTATTGTCACGGTCAAGCACCGCCAGCGTGACGTTCTTCACATCCAGGGTGGCCGCGTACCCAAACACCAGCATTTGGATCAGCGGCGGGCCGAAGAGCAGCCAGCGCATTTGCGGGGCCCGCAGGGTTTGAATGAATTCCTTCTTCACCATGTGGCCGATGCGTCGGAATGCGGACATCAAATTCATTCCAGCCTCTTCTGAAACGCGCGCGTGGCCCGGATGATCAGCAGCGTGGCGATAATCCCCAGGGCCAGGATATCTCCCGCCAGCAGGCGCACCGGCGTGCCTTTGAGAAAAACATTCCGCAGGATGGAAACGTAATAACGCGCCGGCAGGATGCGGGTGATCCACTGCACCACCACCGGCATCTGATCGATGGGAAAAATGAAACCGGATAGAAGAAAGGTGGGCAACAGCGTCACCAGCAGCGCCATCTGGCTGGCTCCGAGCTGCGACTTGGACGTGACGGAGAATAGATATCCCAGCGACAGCACCACAATCAGGAACAGCGCCGAGCAGGCAAACAGCACCGTCCAGCTTCCCCGGAAGGGAACGCCAAACCACCACACCGCCGCGCCCGCGCACAGCGCCGTATCCATCATCCCGATAACAAAATAGGGAATCAGCTTTCCGGTCTGAATTTCCAGCTTGGCCACGGGGGTGGCGATGAGCTGTTCCATCGTGCCGCGCTCCCACTCCCGCGCGATGGTCAGCGAGGTCAGGAATGCGCCCACCACCGCCATCACCATGGCCACCACGCCGGGCACAATATTGGCCATGCTTTCCAGATCTTCATTGAACCATGTGCGCGGCTGGAAGGTGACGTTGGGAGCCACGGGCGGCAGGCCGTGGCGCTGCTGCCAGTCAATCTGCACATCCTGTGAGTAGGCTTGCACGATGCCGAGCGCGTAACCCATGCCGATGCTGGCGGTGTTGCTGTCGCTGGCATCGAGCAACGCCTGCACCTGGGCGTGCCCGTGAGAATGGAGTTCTTCGGAAAATTGCTGCGGCACCACCACGGCCACCGTGCAGGCGCCGTGGTCAATCTGCTGGATGACGTCGCGATAGTTTTCCGCCACGTGCACGATATTGAAATATTCCGTGGCTTGGAAACGCTTCAGCAGATCCTGGCTGGTCTGGGTTGCGTCGCGGTCGTAGACGCAGAGGGGAATGTGCTTGATGTCCAGATTCACGCCGTAGCCGTAAATGATGAGCTGCACCAGTGGCATGGCGAAGATCACCAGCAGGCTGAGAGGATCGCGCCAGATTTGGATGACCTCCTTGCGCAGGATGGCGAAGGTGCGGCGCAGATTCATGCGGCTCTCCCCGGTTTGGATTCACGCCCGGACGTCAGATTCACGAAGACGTCCTCAAGGCTGGGCTGAATCTGTTCGAGCCTTCCCACCTTCACGCCGCGGGCCTCCAGGGCAGTGCGGATTCCGGGCAGCGCCGCCTGGGCATCGGCCACCGCCGCATGGAGGCTGCTGCCAAACACTGCCGCGTCAAGCACACCCGGTGCCTGGGTCAACGCTTCGAGGCCCGGACCCAGCGGCTCACATTCCACCAATAGGATCTGGCCCTTCATGGATTGCGTCTTCAGTTCCGTGGGCGTGCCCATGGCCACAATGCGCCCGCGATCGATCAGCACCAGGCGATTGCAGTATTCCGCCTCGTCCATGTAGTGCGTGGTCACAAATACCGTGATGCCCTCACTCACCATCTGTTGGATCAATTCCCAGAATTGCCGGCGGGAGACGGGATCAACGCCCGAAGTCGGCTCATCAAGAAAGACGATGGGGGGACGGTGCAGCACCGCGCACCCGAGTGCCAACCGTTGCTTCCAGCCGGCGGCCAAATCGCGCGTGGGGGTTTGCTCGCGGCCTTCCAGCCCTGCCATGTGCAGCGCCCAGGCCAAACGCTCGGGAAGAACTTTGGCGGGAACACTGTATAGACCGGCAAAAAAGCGGAGGTTCTCGATAACCCTCAAATCGTTGTAGAGGGAAAACTTCTGCGACATATAGCCGATTTGCTGGCGTACTGCTTCAGGTTCCTTTGCCACGTCAACTCCTGCAACCCGCGCAAGGCCGGATGTGGGCCGCAGCAGGCCACAGAGAATGCGAATCGTTGTGGACTTGCCCGCGCCGTTGGGGCCGAGGAAGCCGAAGATCTCGCCGCGGTGCGCCTGGAAGTTGATGCTGTCCACCGCCACAAAGGCGCCGAAGCGCTTGGTCAGGTTTTCGACTACCACGGTGGTTTCGCTTCCAATCATGAAGCTTTCGTCTCCCCGGCAGCTTCCGGCTCGCTTTCGACGGCCGATACAAACAAGTCCTCAATCGTTGCCGCTACGGGCTGGATGGAATCGTAAACAACGCCGGCGGAGTCCAGCCGCGCGCGCAAATCCGGCAGCCGGCGGGCGGCTTCGTCCACGAACAGATGGACTCGGTCGCCCACCAGCAACGCGCTGCGCACGCCGGGGGCGCCCGTGAGCGCCGCGCGCGCCTGCACCGGTTGCGCCGCGTGTACGGCCAGAATCTCGCCGGGAAATTTCTTCTTCAGTTCCTCTGGCCGATCGCAGAAAAGCATTCGTCCGCGATGGAGCAACCCGACGCGATGACACCGCTCGGCTTCGTCAAGGTACGACGTGGAAGCGAGAATCGCCACGCCCTCCGCCACCAATGTATACAGTATCCGCCAGAAGTCGCGTCGCGAAACCGGATCGACGCCATTGGTCGGCTCATCGAGCAGCAGCACTTTCGGCGTATGAATCAGCGCGCAGACCAGGCCAAGCTTTTGTTTCATCCCACCGGATAGGTTTCCGGCAAGGCGGCTGCGGAAATCACTGAGCCCCGCTGCTGCCAGCAATTCCTGGGAGCGTTGCACACGATGTTTGCGGCGCACCCCAAAGAGGTCGGCATAAAACCGGATGTTTTCGTCGACCGTCAAATCTTCGTAAAGTCCGAATCGCTGTGACATGTAACTCAGAAGAGATTTCGCGCCTTCCGGGTCACGCACCACGTTGCAGCCGGCAATCGTCGCTGCGCCTGAATCCGCGTCCATCACCCCCGCCAGCATTCGCAGCGTGGTGGTTTTCCCGGCGCCGTCCGGGCCGACCAATCCGAAGATCTCTCCCGCGTTCACTTCAAAGCTCAGCCCGTCGACGGCGCGCACTTCGCCGAAATGCTTGCTCAGGGAGGAAACGGTGATGGCAGGAGAAGAGTTCATCGTGTTCTGGCTACTGGAATCTAATCTCGACATCCGCCGGCATTCCCGGCTTCAATTCATGACGGGGATTATCCATGTCCACTTTGAGTCGATAGACCAGGGTCACGCGTTCCTTTTCGGTCTGCACGCTCTTGGGAGTGAATTCTGCTTCGGAGGAAATGAAGGAGACGCGCCCCGCATAAGTCTTGTCAGGAAACGAATCGGTGTGAACGTTGACGACTTGGCCCAGCTTGACCTTTCCCAGGTCCGTCTCCGGCACGTACACACGGACCCACAGGTGGTCCAGGTCAGCGAGGGTTACGATGGGCGTGCCGGGCGAGACGACCTCTCCCAACTCCGCCTGCCGCACCAGCACCACTCCGTCAAAGGGCGCGCGCAGCACGGTGTATCTCAGCCGGATGCGGGACATGTCGACCACCTGGCTGGCTTGGTGAACATTGGCGCGGTCAACTGCCAGTTCTTCTTTGCGCGTTCCTTCCACTAGTTCGCTATAAACTTGCTGCGCACGCTCATAGGTATCCTGCGCCCGGGTGACATTGGTGGCGGCCAGGTCGCGCGTCTGCCCCGGGATTTCGTCCTTTTCGTATAGCGCCTGGTAACGCGCGTAATCCTTTTCTTTCTGCTCGAGGTCCGCCTGCGCGTCGAGCATCGCGAGCTTGGCGGCCTCGACGTCCTGCGTCCGGCTGCCCGCCAGCGCCAGGGTGAGTTGCCGGTTGCGCGCGCGAACCGCCGCATCGTCCACCGCTACCTGTTGCCGGTAGTCATCGTTGTCAATCCGCGCCAGCAGATCGCCGGCTTTCATCGCCATGCCCTCATCCGCGGGCAGATCGATAACGCGGCCGGTGACCTTGAAGCTTACCAGGCTCTCGTGCGCTTCAATGTTCCCCGAGAGCTTGAGCATGTTTTCGGCGGGGGCCTTGCGGAACCACTCCGGATGGAAATAGACAACCGTCCCGCCAATCGCCAATAGGACCAAAAGTGGGATCACGCGTTTCATGACTCATCAACCTCTTTGTCCAGATTCTTGCTTATTACTTACGACCAACTATTTACTATTAACTATTTACTATCAACTATCGACTGCCTACTGCCTACTGCCTACTGCCTTCTTACCCCTCAGGGCTCGGCGAGGTATGCCTGGTAAATCTTTTCGGTTCCGCCCAGCGAGCGTGCCAGGGCCATGACGGCGTCGGCGTGCCGCGCCAGGG
>PLWR01000411.1:6310-14893 GCA_003165615.1 Acidobacteriota bacterium
CCAGCACCGCCTTGCGCAGTTCCTGGTCGATCTCGCGATTGAGGTCGTCGATCTGCGCGTTCAAGCGTTCCAGGCGGCTTTGAATTTCCGTTTTCTCTCCGGCGCGGTCGCGGTCAAACAAGGNNCCGTAAGCGTTCCCTGAATCTCACCCGTTCCCACCATGGAATTGAATCCACGCCCGATTGCTCCGTAGTCTCCGTTGACCGAAAGGGTGGGCAGATAGCGCGCGCGGGAGGCCTTGAGCTGCTCCGCCAGCGACTCTCGCTGTTTGAGAAGTGAGGCGTAATCGGATCGCGCTTCCAGGGCGGTGTGCAGCGCCTGCTCGGCATCGGCTGATTCCACGTGATGGAATTTCAGGGGCTCGGCCAATTCCAGCGGGGTGCCGGGGCTCATGCCCAGAAAGTGGGCAAGGACGAGCAGGGAAGTCTGATAGGTGTCGCGCGCCACCAGCAGGGTCTGCTGGTCGCGTGCCAGTTGCACCTGGGCGCGAACCTCGTCCACCGCGGTGGCGAGTCCCTGCGTGTGCTGGTCGCGCGCCAATTTCTCCAGGGCTTGCGAAGTCGTCACGCGCGAATCCGCCGCTTCCACCTCTGCGGCGGAGGCCTGGGCGTCAAGATAAAGCCCGGCGGCCTGACGGATTACCAGATCGCGCGAGTCCTGATAATCGAGCTTGGCGGCCTCCTCTTGTTTTTCGCTGGCCTTCCAGGTGTGGTAGGAGTGGCGGTCAATCAACGATTGGCTGGCTGATACGCGGAAATCATAATGATTGAACGGACCGACGACCTTGGGTACACCGGGAAAGGAAATTCCCATGGCGCCCAAGTCGATATTCTCGCGGTTGGCGAGCGCGTTCCCGTTGACGTGGGGCAGCAGGGAAGCCCGCCGCCGTTCGCGCGTGCCTTCCAATTCCTCCACTTGCGTGCTTGCCACGCGCACGCTGAGGTTCTGCTTCAGCGCCAAACCAATGGCGTCCCTCAGCGTCAGCCGCTGCGGAGCAGACTGTTGCGCCTCCACGTGCGCTCCACCCGCCACCAACAACGCCACGAACAACGTGACCCACCTCGCCCTCGACTGCATGGAACTTCTCCTTTGCCGCGCCGCCCTGATCACCGCGCGGCTTTCACTCCGGTTGCTTGCGCAAGCTGCCTAGAACAAAATCCAAATGCGCTTTCATGTAAGCATCCAAGTCCAGGGGGTGCCGCTCCCCGTGCAGCGCCCCCCACAGGATTGCCAATACGGCGGGCGCGGCCAGAATCTGCGGGAATTCCTCGGCCGCGGTCTTCCGAAACTTGCCCGACGCCACACCTTTTTTCAGCACGTAGCGCAGTGCCTTCATCCCCGGCGCGATAATCTCGCGATGATAGATGTCGGCAAGTTGCGGGAACCTGCCGCCTTCCGAGATCAGCAGGCGCACAATGGAACGGACCCTGTCACTCTTCACGATTTGGCTGTACATGCGGAGCAGCAGATCGCGAAACAGATCGTCGGCGCCACCGGTGAAGGTCTTGGCGACTGCATCAAATCTCTTCTGCGGCAGGCTGCGCACCGCGGCGCGGAAGAGCTGCTCCTTGTCGCGGAAATAGAGATAGATCGTCCCCTTGGCGATTCCTGCCTGCCGGGCGACCTCGTCGATGCGGGTGGCCTCGTACCCGTGCGCCGCGAAGACCTCGAAGGCGGCTTTCAGGATTTCCTCCTGGCGATGCACCTTCTGCTCCCGCCGGCGCGGGGAAGGGGACACCGCCTTTGCCCGCGTGGACTTCCTTGGCTTCATGGCTCTCTCCGTAAAATGACTGACCAGTCAGTCATTATTGTTCGGCAGAAAGATAACCGTGATGAAATGCCTTGTCAACTCATTTTTGGCATAAGGGCCAAGCTGCCGGCCGGAGGAGCCGCAGACGGCGAAGATTCTGGCATGGCCACGAAAATGGGCAGAGCGAGATTCTTTGCGTAGATTACCCTCAGTAGCGTCGCCCTTCAGGGCGGCACCTCTCGCGTTCGGCAATTGAGGTGCGACGGAAGGTGCCGGGCCAAAGCCCGGCGCAACACCGGAAGGCCCATGTCAATTCATTGCCCTGAAGGGGCGGGACTAAAAAGCCCCGCCTTTCCAAAAGTCGATTCAGCTCTGTTCGTGATTCACTCTTTCCGGCGGATGATCGCGAACCACCCCTTCGGGCCACCCTCTGGAAACGCATCCGGAAACTCAGCCGTGAAGGCCGGATTCACTTCACCCCGCACCAACTCCACAGATTCGACGTTCCAGCCGTCCGCGAAAATATCGTACACCTGCTGCCGGGACACCCCTCCTTCGGGTGCCTCTTCTGTGAAAGTGAACAAGAAGAGATGCCCGCCCGGCTGGACCACGTGCGCTAGCCCCTGGACGTAGCGTCGCCGTTCGTCTCCAGCGTAAATATGGAACAGACCGCTGTCGATCACGCTGGCGAAACGCTCGTCCCACGCGCCGAGGGTCATGGCGTCCTTAACCAGGAACTCCACCGGCAAGGCACGCTCGGCGGCTTTGGCCCTAGCTCGCCGGATCGCTTCTTCGACAAAGTCGATGCCGGTGACCCGATGTCCGCGAGCGGCGAAGAAAAGGGCCGTGTTGCCCGTGCCGCAGCCAGCGTCAAGCACTGGACTGATCACCCGATCTGCGACTGCCACGAAGGGCGGCTGCGGCTTGCCGATGTCCCAGGGTGGGTTACCTTCGTAGATTTTCGTAAAGCCAGCATGGGCTGACGGGTGGTTCTGCATAGCTGAGGGATCGTACTTCATAAACGATTCTCCTTAAAGCTTTCATGATCTCGGGCGGCCGGCCACGCTCGCCACTACTCCCTGGGTGCGGAAGCGGCGGGCGGGGCCGGTGAGGATCCGAAGGGGCCGCAGCCACCGCGCATCCCGGCTCGGAATTTCTCACGTTCTTCCGGCGTCATCTGCTCCCAGCGCTCCATCATGCGCTGGCGCCAGCGTCCGCCAAAGCCGTGCCGGCCATGGAAACCACCAAACAGTATTTTGCTCAGCACCAGCAGACCCAAAGCCTGCCAGAAGCTGATGGTGTGCAGGCCGAAGATGGCGGGCGCCAGCCAGTTCCAAAGTTCCATCACCACAAAACTGAATACCGTTGCCGCCAGCGCAGCGATTACCAGAATCTTCAATCCCCGCAAAAGCCAATGTCTCTTCATTGTTTTTGACCTCATCCCTTCTTGAATTCGTCGTAGATAGCTTGCAGCCGCCGCCGCAAGTGGAGCACCGCATAGTGTTTTCGGGAGAGCAAGGTGTTCACGCTCAGCCCGGTCGCGGCGGCCAGCTCATTAAAGCTCCGGCCCTCGATCTCATGGGCCACAAACACCTCGCGCTGTTCTTCCGGAAGTTCGTCCAAAGCCGCGTCGATCTCATCGATCAGCACCTCGCGAGCGTAGGCTGCTTCCGGACCCGCGTCGGGCGAAGGGAGCAGGTCTTCCCAAGGGAATAGCGTTCCCTCTTCATCTCCGGCGGGGAGGTCGCTCCGGGCCGCCTCCGGCCTTCGCTTGCGAAACCTGTCGATGATGCGATTCCTCGCCACCCGGAACAGCCATGCGCCCGCTTGCTCCACAGGTTTCATGAGCCGGTAAGCCTGCACGAGTTCATAGAAGACTTCTTGCAGAATGTCTTCCGCTTCATCCTCGTCCAGAACGCGCTTGCGGATGAAGTTGCGGAGGCGGGATTGCTCCCGCTCGACGGTCTCCGCGATATGGCGGTTTTGCTCGTCGGTCATGAATTTGATGCTCAGCGCGTCATCCATCCACTAGTGTAGACGAAATGGCGTCCCAAATATTTTGAGGGATTTTCGCCATGACTTTTCCTGGGGGCTAGTAGTGGTGTCATTGGGGACGGAATTCCACACGAAACACCGGTCATTCCCGCGAAGCTTGTCCCAGCGAAGGCGGGGACAAGCTTCGCGGGAATGTCGGCACGGGGGGTAGCCCGTAGCTCGCAAATGACACCAACACCTCGTGGTCCGTGAAGTCGCCTCCAGACCAAGGGGGATTTGAATGATTGCCAAATCGCCGCTTTCATGTGGTTATCGACCTCTGATAAAACCAAGATTCGGGCGAGACGAATAATGCCTGGCAGATGGATGGCGCGGGAAATCGACTTTCTGCGCCCAACTCAACGCATGGCGCCAGACCTGAGAAACTTTGTAGAAAAGGGTCTGGAGGAGGCAGATATGAAACGGTTCGGTAGCATTCTGGTATTAATGCTGGTGTTCCTGGTACCTGCTTGGGCACAGCATGAGGGTGGTAAGGGTGAAGAGCACGGGGGCAACGCGGTAGCCCATAGTGCTCCCAAGCACGGCCCCGCCAAGTCGAATGGTAAACCTCAAGCGCAACCGCAACACTATAGCGACGCGGCCGGGCACCCTGAGGCTCCGCACGTTCACAACAACGGCAAATGGATCGGGCATGATTCCGGCCCCGGAGACCCCCACTACCACCTTGATCACCCGTGGGAGCACGGGCGATTTAACGGCGGAATTGGCCGCGGCCACGTTTGGCATTTGGCCGGTGGAGGACGCGACCGCTTCTGGTTCGGCGGTTTCTATTTCAGCGTTGCTGCCGCGGACTACGACTACTGCAATGACTGGTTATGGGACAGCGACCAGGTGGTGATTTACGACGACCCGGACCACGACGGCTGGTACCTGGCGTTCAACGTGAGGTTGGGGACCTACGTTCACGTCCAGTTCCTCGGGAACAACTAATCTGGTTTCAGTCAACGCCATGAGAATGGACGTTGACGCACGCTTGATCTTCGCATTTCCTATCCGGCAGATGGGCATTCTTTGCGAGCGCCTTGCTTATGGGCCTCGCCGCGGACAGCCCTCGCTGCCAATGCCAGCGCCCATGGTATGGCGCCGGCAAACGTCCACGGTTCGGATCGAGCCTGGCGCGGTTAGGGAGGTCGTGGCCGTGCGGGTCTAGGCCGCGGCCGGGAAGGTGATGTCATACTCGCCCAGTTGCAGAGGGTATTTCCCGTACTCTCTGACCAGGCGCACGACGTAATCGTAATTCGCGCCGGAAATGCTGTTAGGGACAGAGTGGTCCGACTGGAAGATAAACCCGCCGCCCTTTGCCGCATTCAGTTTGGTGAGGACGGCGGCCTTAATCTCCTCTTTGGTTCCATTGGCCCAAAGCACCACATCCATGTTGCCGCAAAACCCCATGCGATGGCCAAACTGGCGGCGCAACTCGACAACGTCCAACCCCGCCTTCGCTTCCAGTGGATTGTAGGAGTCCACTCCGATTTCAATGAAGTCCGGAAAGATTTTGCTGGCATCACCGCAGCCATGGTAGATGACCGGTAACCCGTGCTTGTGGCACTCGTCGACGAGGGCCTTGACCCCGGGCTTGAAGTGCTTCCGCCAATAGTCCGGTGAGAAAAGCATCCCGTTTTTGTAGGCGACGTCGCCCCAAACCACCATGCCGTCCAGCGTGCCGCCCGCGGCCTTGATCTGGGCCTTCAAGATTTCGAGCGAGAAGGCGTTGATGCGTTCCACGAAACGCGCGATGTGGTCCGGATACAATCCCATCCAGAGCAGCGTGTGTTCAGAGCCGATGATGCGCCACAGCATCTCGTGGCCCTCGCAAACGCCCCCGAAGGTGGGAAAATCCGCATACGCCTCGCGCACGCGATCGACGAACGCGGGAAGGTTGGGCGCGTATCCATCGCCCACACCATTCAGTTGGTCGTCACCGGCGTCGAAGTAGCGGCGCTCGTCCCAGGGATCATCAAACTGGAATGCCTCCATTTTTTCGATGGTGTCCGTTTCAAATTTCAGATAGGCGGGCATGGGATAATCCCGCTTCTTTTGCAGGACGGCTTCAAACCCCGTGCGCACCACAACTTCTTCGCTATCCTGTTTCAGGATCTCGAAGGGCTTGATGTGGGGATCCACGTTGGGATTGAAACTCCTCCAATCGAGGTCGTAATAACGGTAGATATCGGTATCGGGCCCGAGGCCCAGTTCGTCGCGCCAGCGCTTAAGAAAGCTCCCCCAGAAGAAGTCGCTGATGGGCACGCGATCCGCTTCCTTGTGGCGCAGGGTCTTCTTCATGCGTTCGAGTTTGGCCAGGCATTGTTCCGAACGGTTCACAGTGTGCCTCCCACGGCGAAGCGGCCATTGACGGTTGATACGGGCCGAACGCGAGCCGGAGCATGGATGCATCGCCACCCTGAACTCCACCGGTCCCGCGCGCCAACATGATTCCCCACCCCTTGCCTGCTGTCAAGCCCACCGGCGGAGAGGTCGTGTCTCAGTTTGATGTGCCACGGACATCTTGGCCGTGCCCCTTCACGGGCGGGACGCCCGTGGCACTTCAAAATGAGTGACCGCCGGCGGAACGGTTCGATACCTTAGTGAAGATCAACAACAGAAAAGTTCCCTCAACCCCCTCGTATTTCGTATAACTCCCTTTATTTTCATACACATTCTGGCCTCGATAAATAAGTCCTGTATTTTCAGATACATTCTGGCCTGTCCTGACGCCGGAAATCTTCCGGTGTTTGTTTTCAATAACATTCTGGGCAATACCTTCATTTTATGAACTATCACTCTCCTTCCCGTCGCACTCGCACAAATCCTTTCGCACCAGCGACATACAATTTTCGCGAATCCCTCGAATTTCCTATAAGTCCTTGTGTTTTCATATACATTCTGGCCTAAACTCCTCATCTGAGGAGGGGAGTTCCGAACTGCAAGCTCCCCTCCTGATTCAGGAGGGNNACGCCCGGGTAGTTGCCAGCCAAGGGTGGTTTACCCGCCCCCCCCCACAGAGGCGCGCTCCCCACTCCCGCAAATACCCGCCAGGAAGAGCCCCGAAGGCGAAAATAGCCGTAAATTGCCCTTCAAAACCCGCGGTTTTCTGCAAGATCTGTAAGAAAGACTTCAATCGAGCACAAGAATCTGCAAATTTGCCGGTCATGTTGTCGTCGCTTTATTTTTTTATACACATTCCGGCTTTGAACGTAATAATTTTTATTTTCCCTGCCAGACCAGTGCCAGATTCTGACTTTTTGTTGGTTTAAGGGGTGGCGGATTCGCCGCAGGGGGCAGAAGTTGAAGTCTTCCACGTTTGACACGAGCAGCCTTCTTGTCACGAGGCTCGGACTTGCCCATCCACTATACCTACAAATCTAGCCTTTGGAAAGCGAAAAGTGAGGCGGGAGGGGGTTGGCAGCCACATTTCCGTGAGGTGTTCCCCGGACCAACTCCCCCACGATGAAGGCGTAGACCACAAGGACGGTTTAGCGACTAGAACCGTCAATGTGACCCAGGATGCGAAACTGGTAGCGCGGACCTGTCCTCTAGGTCCGCGGCACTTTGATTTCATTTCAGGACGAACCGCGGACCTACAAAACAGGTCGCTACTCGCTCTTTTTCAGTTGCATGCAAGTCTTCTTGCATCCAGCTATAGAAGCGATTTCAATCTCCAGAAATCTGACTAGAAAATATTAAATCGACATAAGGATTATTTCCGGTAGATTTTACTTGACTTCTAAAACGACCCTGGGACATAATGCGTTCACCTGAAGCTTTGAATACCTGCGAATGTAGAGAGGAGACAGAATGGACACAATCAGTTTCGACCCCTGGTTGACAGCTCCGGTGGGACGGGGCAGTACGAGCAAAAAGAAAGTTGCGCGCCTGGCTGGGAAGGATCCAAGTTCCCGCAAGGTGCATGTTTTGATTAAACTTCACGACTGGTCGGCTAGGGCGATCTATATCTACAATCTCACGATGCCGGACACCGAACCTCTCGACAGGAGGATGCGGCACATTCCCCAGCCGTCCGATGAGTGTTGGAATCAGTATCGACAACTGGGAATTGAGATACCTCATCCTGGAAAAATTCAAGCTACCGACGTGGCAAAATGGGTCCAATACGGAAAGCTTGAAGCACAGAGGCGGGGGCTGACCATCGCAGAGTGATGCATTTAGGTCGGATTTCGTCGGTTTTGGGAACCTCCCCTGGATGTCTTTTCATTTGAAAGGATATTAATGTCGTGAATTGGATTGGGCAGAACATCGCGAAAGCCGAGCGAAACGATCAACTTCTGTCGTCCCTTGAGATTGTCCGCTTCCGGGACTATCAGCAGGGAAGACCATTTCAGCAGACCCGGTTAATCCCGTTCGAGGGGCCGCCCCCTGTGACTAGGTTTGGTGCCAAACTGAAGAACCACAGAAATTGGAAGGGCCACTCTTACGCCGAAAGCCATATTGAGGAATGGATGTCGCGCGCCCCGGCCGTATTGTTCCCAGGTCGGGCGATTCATGTCCTTGCCTCTCAGAACTATGCACACCTGGGGGAAAAGATTGATCTCTTGTTCCTTGACGACCGCCACCAGTTACACGTTGTCGAGTTGAAGGCCGAACGCGTCGCCAGCAACCGGGGCGTAACTCCAGACCAGATTTGGGGACAGATGAACCGGTATGTGGAATTCCTGCGAAGGGAATTGCTGCCCTTCCCCGCATCCCTCAGGGACTACTACGCCCGATTTTCTAAGCAATTCCTCGGTTCCCCCCATAATCTGACCACAGATCTCAAGGAT
>PLWR01000431.1 GCA_003165615.1 Acidobacteriota bacterium
CTGGTTGGAGCGGCGGAACTTGATGAGCTGATAGATGTCCGCGCCGACTTCGCGGGAGAGCTGTCCGCTGTGGCCGTCGCCTTCGACGCGCACGATGATGCGCTCGCTATCGACGCCATCCACCACGCCATTGCGGCGGCAGATGACGACGGCGCCGGAATCGCGCGCCGTGACTTCTTCCATACCCGTGCCCACCAGCGGCGATTGCGCCCGCAACAGGGGCACCGACTGCCGTTGCATGTTGGAACCCATCAGGGCGCGGTTGGCGTCGTCGTTCTCAAGGAACGGAATCAGCGAAGCCGCCACGCTGACCAGTTGTTTGGGGCTGACGTCGATGTAGTCGATCTCCTCGCGCCGTTTCAGCACAAAGTTGCCGGCCTGCCGCGCGTTCACCAATTCATGAATGATGCGGCCCTTATCGTCAATGCCCACGTTGGCCTGGGCGATGACGTACTGATCCTCTTCCCACGCCGACTGGTAGAAGGAGAACGGTTCGTGCTCCACCAGTTTGCGCTTCTTCTCGCGCAGCTCCTCGTTGGTTTTTTCCACCGCGATCACTTCCACGTGCTCGCCCACTTTCCAGGGGCCATCGCCGCCGTGGGTAACGGTGACGTAATCCACGATGCGGCCGGCGCGAACCTTGCGGTAGGGGCTTTCGATGAAGCCGTATTCGTTGATCTGGGCGTAGCACGAGAGCGACGAAATCAAGCCGATGTTGGGACCTTCCGGCGTCTCGATGGGGCAGATGCGCCCGTAGTGCGTGGGGTGAACGTCGCGGACTTCAAATCCGGCACGCTCACGAGAAAGTCCACCCGGTCCGAGGGCGGAAAGCCGCCGCTTGTGGGTAATCTCGGAGAGCGGGTTGGTTTGATCCATGAACTGCGAGAGCTGCGATGATCCGAAGAATTCGCGAATCGCCGCCATAACCGGCTTGGCGTTGATCAGGTCGTGCGGCATGGCGGTCGACATTTCCTGGTAGACCGACATCTTCTCTTTAATGGCGCGTTCCATGCGCACCAAGCCGAGGCGGAACTGGTTTTCAATCAATTCACCCACGGCGCGAACGCGGCGATTCCCCAAGTGATCGATGTCATCCACGGCATAGATGCCGCCGGGATTCTTCTTCAGGGTCAGCAGGTAGCGGATGGCGGAGTAAAAGTCTTCCGGCTCCAGGGTGCGCTTATCGAGCGGCAACTGCACCGGGGAGTACTCCGAGTGATCGGTGGCCAGCGTGCCTTCGCAGGCGCGCACAACCTCGGAACAGATATTCCCTTCCCGCTTGCCCACGAACATCTTTTCGTCATCGACCACGACGTAATAGTTGGCTTTGGGGAAGTTCCTGGAATCCAGAATCTCAAATTCCGTGGCTTTGTCGTCCAGGCGATTCTTGAGTTTGGAGTAGTACCCGAGCTTGATATTGAATTTCAGCCGCCCCACGCGGGAGAAATCGTACTTGCGGGGATCGAAGAACATGCCATTGAACAGCGAGGTGGCGGTTTCCAGCGTCGGGGGATCGCCAGGGCGCATCTTGCGATACATCTCGATAAGCGCCTCATGAGGGGTCTTCAGGGTGTCGCGCGCCAAGGTCTGGGCCATAACCGAACCGGCATCGTCCCGTTCGGGGAAAAACACCTGAAATTCCTCATTGGGGGAATCCAGAATTTTGTTGCTCAAGTCACCGGCCGTAATTTCCTTGTTGGCCTCGATCAGCACTTCTCCCGTGGAGGGGTCAATGATGTCGCTAGCGGCGAAAGCGCCCTCCAAGTCGTGCGGGGCAACCTCCACCTGGGTGATCTTGGCCTTCAGGATTTCCTTGAAGGCCGCCGCCGTAATCTTCCGTCCAGCCGTCACCACCGCTTCGTGCGTGCGCGGGTGATCAATACTCTTGGAGATCCGGTTGTTGATCAGTCCCTCGGAAACCTCCCAGAACAGCTTCTTATCTTTGAGCGAAATTCTCTCAACTTTGTAGAAAGCCTTGATGACTTCGGCGTCGTTCTTCAGTCCGAGCGCCCGCAGGAAAATGGTGGCCAGGAATTTGCGTTTGCGGTCAATGCGGACGTAGAGAAGGTTCTTGGTGTCGTACTCAAATTCCACCCACGAGCCACGATAAGGAATGATCTTTCCCAGGAAGTAGGTCTTCTGGGAATTGGCCTCGAAAAAGACTCCCGGCGAACGGTGCAATTGGCTGACGATGACGCGTTCCGTTCCATTGACGATAAACGTGCCGTTTTCCGTCATCAGGGGGATTTCCCCGAAGTAAACTTCCTGTTCCTTGATGTCACGGATGCTCTTGTGGCCGGTATCAGGATCTTTGTCGTAGAGGGTGAGGCGGATGGTAACTTTGAGGGGCGCCGCGAAAGTCATGCCGCGCTCCTGACACTCCGTTACGTCGTACTTCAACTGAAGCGCCACGGGGTCGCCGCACTTGTTACAAAACGTCACCACGTTCTTGTTGAAGGTTCCGCACTTGGTGCAAAGGACCTCGCCCACCTTGAAGGGATCGGTGATGACCGTGTGCCCGCAGTTCTTGCAGGTGCTGCGCAGGTGGTGGAGCCCCTTCAGGCTTCCGCACTTGCACTCCCAATTGCCGATGGAGTAATCCACAAAGTCCAACTGCGCGATACCGCGAAAATCGGTGATGGGGAAGACGGAATTAAAAACGGCTTGCAGCCCCACATCCTCCCGTTCCGAAGGCAGAAGGTTCATCTGCAGAAAGCGCTCGTAGGAGCGTCGCTGGACCTCGATGAGATTCGGAATCTTTATGACCGTGGGAATTTTGGAGAAATTAATACGCTGACGCACAGNNGTTAGGCATTCCTTTTGCTCCTTGCGTGAAATTTCAATAGTCGATCAGACAATAGTGACACGGATCCCTTAGTAGATTGGATGCACACTTAGCCTGTGAGGATGCAATCGAGTCACCCTGATGGCCCAGCAGTCCATGGGTTCATCCGTGCCACTTAAGAGCAGTGACAAGTGACGAGTGACAAGTGAATAGTGGCAAGCCAAATGCCGATATCGCAGCCCTGCTCGTCTCTAGTCACTCGTCACTATGTGAATGAGGGCCTTGCCGCCAGGCGATCTCCTTAAGGGAAGTTCAGGTTTAAATCCATTCTTCCCTGAGGCCTGGCGGGAGGACAATTATTTCACTTCAACCGTAGCGCCAGCTTCGGTGAACTTCTTCTTGATGGTCTCCGCTTCATCCTTGGAGACGCCTTCTTTTATGGCCTTGGGAGCGCCATCAACCAGGTCCTTGGCTTCTTTCAGGCCCAGGCTGGTGACTTCGCGAACGGCCTTGATGACATTGATCTTGTTGGCCCCAATGGCGGTCAGTATCACCGCGAATTCGGTCTGCTCCTCGGCCGGCGCAGCGGCTGCAGCCGCACCTGCTCCGGCAACCGCCACGGGAGCTGCCGCGGCCGCGGACACGCCCAACACTTCTTCCAGCCGCTTGACGAGCTCAGAAGCTTCCAGCAGGGTTAAACCCTTTACGTCTTCGACGATTTTCTCTACCCGTTCCGACATGCTTGATTCTCCTCTTCAATGTAGCTGATAGCTGACAGCTAACAGCCCACAGACAAACACGCCTTCAACTGTGAGCTGTCGGCCGTTAGCTGTGAGCTGTTTCTTGGAATTTCTTTTCTTTAACCGCCTGGGAAATAGCACAAGCGAGGTTGCGAGCCACGCCTGCCAGCGTCGATGCCACCCGTTGCGCCGGTGAACTGAACAAAAACAGCACCTTCGAAAACAGTTGCTCTTTGGAAGGCAGGGTGGCCAGCGCGTTAAAGTCGGCGAGGTTAACAACCCTCCCCTCCACCACCCCGGACTTAAAAATAAAGATGGGGTTTTCCTTGGCATACTCCGTCAGCGCTTTCGCCAGCGCCACGGGGTCGGTTTCGGTAAGGGCCACGGAGGTCGTTCCCGCCAGCTTTTGGGCAATCGGCTCGACCGGTGTTCCCTTGGCCGCGCGCTCAATCAGGCTGTTCTTCACCACCTTGTATCGCGCCCCCGTCACCGCAATCTTCCGACGCAGTTCAAAATCCTGGGCCACCGTGATCCCCTGGAAGCCCGAAAGGACAATGCCCCGCGCTTTGATAAGCTCCTCGTGGAGCTCCTCAGCACTCTTCTTCTTCTGGTCCCGATCCATGCTCACTCCTCGTTCAATTTTGGATTCTAGATTTTGGATTTTGGACCACAGATCCCCGTTCCTGGCACTTCAATCCAAAATCCAAAATTACGCAGACCACTTGTGTTTCTTCAATCCAAAATCGAAAATCCAAAATTAAGCGGCTTCCACGGACTCCACATCAATCGAGAGCCCCGGCCCCATGGTGGATGAAATCACAATACTCTTGACGTACTTTCCCTTGGCAGAGGCAGGCTTGGCTTTGATGACGCTGGAAATCAGCGCTCCGGCGTTTTCCGCCAGCTTTACCGCCTCAAAAGAAACCTTGCCCACCGGACAATGGATAATTCCGGTCTTGTCAACACGGAATTCCACTTTGCCGGCTTTCACTTCCCGCACGGCCCTCGCCACGTCCACCGTTACCGTCCCCGTCTTGGGGTTGGGCATCAGTCCCCGCGGCCCCAGCACCTTGCCCAGGCGCCCAACGGACTTCATCATGTCAGGGGTTGCCACGACGGCGTCAAAATCTACCCAGCCAGCCTGGATCCTCACCACCAGATCGTCGCCGCCGGATTCGTCCGCACCCGCTTCGCGGCCCTCGCGCACCTTGTCGCCGGAAGCGATCACAATCACGCGCTTGGACTTTCCCAGGCCGTGCGGCAGGACCACGGTTCCGCGCACCATCTGGTCCGCATGCTTGGGATCAACTCCCAAACGCATGGCCACTTCCACGGTCTCATCGAACTTGGCAAACGCCGCCTTCTTGAGTACCGGCATCGCGTCCGTCAGGTTATAGGTAGGCTTGTCAACCAGCTTGGCAGACGCCCTGTATTTCTTTCCTTCTTTAGCCATTCCAGCTTCTCCGTCTCTTGTAACGGCGGCTTTAGCCGCCATCTGGCTTGAGTGGCGGGGCAAACCCGCCGCCACATGTGCCGGCCTAAAGGTCGGCGCTACATTCGCTACGCCGTGACGTCAATCCCGATGCTGCGGGCCGTGCCCTTGATGGTGGCAATCGCTGCCGACAGATCCCGGGCATTCAGGTCAGGCATTTTCAGCTTGGCGATCTCTTCCACCTGCTTCTCGGTAACTTTTCCCACCTTGTTGCGATTGGGTTCCCCGGAACCTTTGGCAATTCCCGCCGCGCGCTTCAGCAGGATCGCGGCCGGAGGCGTCTTGGTGACAAAGGTGAAAGTGCGGTCGTGATAGACCGTAATGACCACGGGGATGATCAGGCCTTCCTGATCCTTTGCCGAGGTCTTGGCGTTGAAGGACTTGCAGAAGTCCATGATGTTCACGCCGTGCTGGCCCAAGGCGGGCCCCACCGGAGGCGCGGGAGTGGCTTTCCCCGCGGGAATCTGAAGCTTCACCATTGCTGTAACGCGCTTTGCCATGACAACTCCTAGTCCGAGGTCCGAAGTCCGAGGTCCGAGGTCCCAAATAGAGTGTCCGTTGCTTTTGACTTCGGACTTCGGACACCGGACTTCGGACTCTTAAATCTTTTCCACCTGGTAAAAATCAAGCTCCACGGGCGTCGCACGCCCGAAGATGGTCACCATCACGCGCAAAGTGGAACGGTCTTCGTTGATCTCGTCCACCACACCATTGAAGTCCTTGAAAGGACCGTCGGTAATCTTGACGTTCTCGCTCCGGTCAAACTTGAGCTTCGGCTTGGGATGTTCAGCGGCCACTTCGACGCGATGGACAATCCGGTCAACTTCCTCGGCGCTGAGAGGGCTGGGCCGCTGCCCGGAACCCACAAAGCCGGTGACCCGCGGAGTGGAGCGCACCATGTGCCAGGTGTTGTCGTTCATTTCCATCTCCACCAGCACATAGCCCGGGTAGAAGAGCTTGGGAGTGACCACTTTCTTCCCCTGGCGCATCTCGATGACGTCTTCCGTGGGGACCATGATCTCCCCGAAGAGCTCGGTGAGACCTTCGGCATCGATCCGGCTCTTCAGGGTCTCGGCAACCTTCTTCTCAAACCCGGAATAGGTATGGAGGATGTACCAATTCTTCGCCATGGTCGTCTTTCCCGTACTGATTTCCTGTTCGGTCAAACTTTTCACCCTTCTCCTGCGATGGAGCCTTAGTGATGCCGGAGATAATCCAGCAGGTTTTTCATGACATACCCAAAGGTCCTATCGCATATCGCAAAATAAATGCCGAAAAGAAAAGTCGTCAGAATCACCATCATCGTGGTGCCGTAAATTTCCTGCTTGCCGGGCCAAGTCACGCGCTTGGTTTCCGTCTTTACCTCGTAGGCATACCGCCGGAATTGCTGCCAAAATCCTATGGCCTGCCCCAAGGGACCGCCGCCGTCATCCTTATCTTTCCGATTACTAAGGTCTTCACCCATGGTTTTTCCTTCTTATCGCCGGGCCTTAACTACTGGGTTCCGGGGGCTGGGGGCTGGGGAAAACCCACGCGGCATCTTGGGCCGCCCCGCTGTTTTCCCCAATCCTCAGCCCCCAGCACCTAATCTTTGGCAGGGGCGGAGGGATTTGAACCCCCATGACCGGTTTTGGAGACCGGCAGATTAGCCGTTAATCTGACGCCCCTTTAAACCCGGTGCTGGGGATTGGGGGCTGGGTTCTGGGGAGCGCACACATTGTCTTTTCCCCAACCCCTAGCCCCTAGCCCCCAGCACCTGCCTTGCCTACTTCGACTCTTTATGGACCGTATGGTGCCGGCAGGTGCGGCAGAACTTCTTCAGCTCCAGCCGGTCCTGGTTCTTCTTCTTGTTCTTCGTCGAAGTGTAGTTGCGGTTTTTGCAGTCACCGCATTGCAATGTAATAATTTCGCGCATCGCTCTCCAAGTTATAGGGCCGAACGCCGTTCGGCCCCAGCCTTACTTTATAATTTCAGCCACGGTACCGGCGCCGACGGTGTGGCCGCCTTCGCGGATGGCGAAGCGCAGCCCTTTCTCCATGGCGATGGGCGTGATCAGCTCGATCTCCAGGTTCACGTTATCCCCCGGCATGACCATCTCCGTCCCTGCCGGCAGCGTCCCTACCCCCGTCACGTCTGTGGTGCGAAAGTAAAACTGCGGCCGGTACCCCGAGAAGAACGGCGTGTGCCGCCCTCCTTCTTCCTTGGTCAGAATGTAGACCTCACTCTTGAACTTGGTGTGCGGCGTGATC
>PLWR01000593.1 GCA_003165615.1 Acidobacteriota bacterium
AATCGGCTAACTTCGTATCCTTTTCAATTCTTGCGCTCGTCCGGCTCAGCCCGTCGCTGGCAAGCGCTGTCTCAACCTTCGGAGGCCCTATGCGCTTACCGGCTCCGGGATATCACCAGGAGAGAGAGGCGAAGACCTGCTCGACTTCGCGCGCTCTCACAATGACGAAGTGGAAAGTGTTCAGTCGGTTCTGTGTCTGCTCAGATTGCGGACGAGAGGTTGGAGTCGGCCGGAGAAGGTGAACTCTCGAAGGAGGTGAACGTGTTAGGGAACAATCCGCAAACCATTCCTAACAATGACGAATTCGACTGTGTGGAGGTGAGGTATGGGAAGTCCAAGTGCGGATGACCCAAAGGCCCAGCGCCGCTGGGGATTGTGGAAAGGGAAGTTACTAGTGGTCGACGAAGACGTGGAAGACTTGCAGCACTATTCCGCAATACTCAACCAGCTTGGTTATGAGGTCCGGACCTTCGCTTCCTACGGTGAGGCTGTGGCTTGTTTGGGGCAGGAGGTCTTCGATTTGGTCGTTGTGACTCAGGGGACCTCCAGATTTGAAGGTCGCAGCGTGTTAGCGCGTGCGATAGAGAACGACCGTCGCACCCCCGTTCTTGTGCTTACACACTGTGTGGACATTCCATGTTATTTGGAGGCGATACAACTGGGAGCCCGCGATTACATGCTGAAACCCTTGCCGCCCTCGGAGATTGGGGAGTTGGTGGCAAAGCACCTTCCGTCTCGTTCAGGATCAGCTTCGAGCAGAGCCGGGCACCCATAGTGCGTCTGGAGATGTATCAGTAGCCTGTTGAGGGGCAACCGCTGAGGGGGTAGACCTATGCAGAGTTCATTGACCACCGAGCAGATCCAACAACTCAAAACCTTCGATACGTGTCTTATTGCCGATGCCATCGAAAGCTTCGGCATCCGCTTGCGCAATGAAGGGTTTTCAACCGCAGGCTTTCGCTGCCTCTTCAAAAGTCTTCCTCCCCTGGTGGGCTACGCGGCCACTTGTAAAGTTCGTTCGGCCGATCCCCCGATGGTGGGCAGCCGGTACGTGGAACGTACCGACTGGTGGAGGCACATCGGCAGCATTCCGGCTCCGCGCGTTTTGGTCATGCAGGACATTGATGACCCGCCCGGAACCGGGGCGTTCCTCGGCAAGGTTCACATCAACATCTTGATGGCCTTGGGCTGCGTGGGAGCGATCACCAACGGAACCGCGCGCGAGTTGCCCGCAATCGAAGCCAGCGGCTTTCAGGTTTTCGCGGGACGCCTCGCCATCTCGCGAGCTTATATTCACGTAATTGAATATGGCGGGCCGGTGGAGGTGGGTAATTTAACGATTCAACCCGGCGACTTGATCCATGGGGACCGCCATGGCATCCTGACCGTTCCGCCGGAATTGGCCCTGGCACTGCCTGCCGTGGCTTGCGTAATTCGGGAAAAGAAACAGCAGTTGATCGAACTCTCCAAGAAACCCGGAGCCACCCATGAGGAGTTCAGCCGGGGCCTTAAGGATTTACTCGACTTTCACCCAGATTCCCTTCGTGATGGAGCAGAACCGTGGAAATGATGAACAAGCGAACACTGAATCTTAACCCCGAAGGGGCGGCAGCGAATAGACCGTGGCTTGCGCGGTGGGCCATTTTCTGTCGCCGCTCCGCGGCTTTCATTGGCCTCGTCGTCATCTCGTTCGTGTTCCTTCCTTCCTGTGAGAAGATTCGATCCAGGACTGACTCCCCGGCGGCCGTAACCGTGGGAGTGACGCCGGTAACCCGCAAATCGCTCGAGCGGCAGATTACCCTCTCCTCCGAGCTCGTTCCCTTTCAGGAAATCGATGTCTACGCCAAAGAGTCGGGCTATGTGAAGACCCTGCTGGTGGACTATGGCAGCCGCGTGCAGGTGGGGCAGTTGATGGCCACGCTGGAGATTCCCGAACTCGAAGCGCAGATGCAGGAGGACCAGGCCGCCATCAAGAACGCGGAAGATGAAGTTTCCCGCGCTGAAAATCAGTTGAAACGCTATCAGGCTCAGTACAAGGTTCTGCACCTTGAATACACCCGATTGAACGGCGTCTTTGAAAGTCAGCCCGGACTGGTGGCGCAGCAGGAGGTTGATGACGCGCAGGGCAAGGACCTGGCGGCAGCCTCCGAAGTGGACGTGGGGGAGTCGTCCCTGCAGGCGGCGCGCAGCCAGTTGCTGGTGAGCAAGGCCCGGCTGATTCATGACCAGGCGCTGTTTGCCTACTCACGCATCACCGCACCCTTCGCGGGCGTGGTAACCGCGCGCACTGCCAACCTGGGAACGCTGATGCAGGCGGGAACCAGTTCCAGCACGCAGGCCATGCCGCTGGTCAAGCTTTCGCAGGACGATCTGTTTCGCCTGGTCATCCCTGTCCCCGAGTCTTCCGTCCGCTACATCCGCATCGGGGAGCCTGTTGAGGTTCGCGTGGCGGCGCTCAACCGGTCATTTCCGGGAAAGGTGGCGCGCTCATCTCTCGACGTGCAGGAGGGCACGCGGACCATGCACACCGAAGTGGACGTTCCCAATCCGGACCGGCTGCTGATGCCGGGGATGTACGCCGAGACCACCCTGACCCTTGAGGAAAGAGTGAACGTGCTGGCCGTGCCGCTGGAAGCCATCAACCATGAGGGCGACCAGACCACGGTGGACGTGGTGAATTCCGCCGGCCAGGTTGAAGTGCGCAACGTAACCGTGGGCCTTGAAACCTCCACCGACGGGGAAATCGTTTCGGGGCTCCAGGAAAGCGATCAGGTGATCGTGAGCGACCGCAGCGGGCTGAAGCAGGGGCAAGTGGTGAGTGCAAAAGTCGTGCAGATGTTGGGGGCAGGGGGGAATGGGGAGTAGGGAGACCTGTTCCCCGAAGGGGGACAATGTCAGTAGCCATGGGTGAAACCCATGGGACGCCAAAGCGATGAGCGTTTTCCCCGACCCCAAAGGGGTCGAATATTCGACCCTTTCAGGGTCGGAACCTGATTTTGCCTGTTTCCGTTCCATGGGTTTCACCCATGGCTACTGACATTCCTCCCCTTCGGGGAGGCCCGACAACCGAGAACCAACAACCGACGACCGAATCACAGAGAGGGCGCAAATTCCATGCCTGGCTTTTCAATCCGTAATCCGTATTTCATCGTGGTCTGTTGTCTGGTGCTGCTGGTGCTTGGCGTCACCAGCCTGGTGCGCATGCCCATCGACCTTTTTCCGACCATTAATCTGCCGGAAGTGGTGGTGGCGACGTTTTACTCCGGCATGCCTCCCCAGGACATCGAAATCGACATCACCAACCCGCTCGAACGCTTCTTCACCCTGGCCAGCGGCATTGATCACATGGAGTCGCGCTCGATGTTGGGAGTCAGCATTATCAAAATCTATTTTCAGCCGGGGACGAACGCCGACGCGGACGTGACGGAACTCTCGAACCTTGCGCTGGCCGACCTGAAGCGCTTGCCGCCCGGTACCCTGCCGCCGGTAGTGCTGAAGTTTGACGCCTCCAGCCTGCCCGTGTGCCTGGTGACGGTGAAAGGCGAGGGGCTCAACGAAACGCAACTTCACGACTATGCCCAGTTTGCCATCCGCAACCAGATTGCCGTAGTGCAAGGGGCGGAGATCCCGCCACCGTTTGGCGGGAAGTACCGCCAAGCCATGGTGTACGTGGATCCCTACAAGCTCTTTTCGCGGCAGATGACTCCCATGGACGTGGTGGACGCGGTAAACCAATCGAACCTGATCCTGCCCGCCGGGGATGTGAAGATGGGC
>PLWR01000672.1:0-6209 GCA_003165615.1 Acidobacteriota bacterium
CGCAATCCCATTACCGCCGAACAGATTTGCGGCCTGGCGCGGGTGGTGCGGGCGAATTCCCAGGCGGCGCTGGAAAATGTGGCCCTCTGGCATGAACGTGACATCTCACACTCTTCCGTCGAGCGCGTGATCCTTGCCGATTCCACCATCCTGCTCGATTACCTCCTCGCCAAGACCGCGAACCTGGTGGAAAAGATGTTCGTCTATCCCGAACGCATGCGGGAGAATCTGGACCTGTTAAAAGGATTGATATTTTCCGGACAGTTATTATTGGATTTGGTGGAAAAGGGAGTGCGGCGCGAAGACGCCTATCGCTGGGTGCAGCGCAATGCCATGCAGGTGTGGGAAACGCGCGAGGACTACCGCACCCTGGTGGAGCGCGACGCCGACATCCGACAATTTCTCAAGCCCAGTGAAATTGCCGAGGTTTTCAACGTGGAGCGCTACCTGACTCACGTGGACGAAATTTTTGACCGCGTGTTCGGGAAGTAAAGAATTGCACCCTGCTGCGGATTGCGATGATACAGGCTGCGAAAGAATTCTCGGTGCTGTCATTCTGAGGAGGTCGCCACGGCGGCCGACGAAGAATCTCGCGTTGCCGCGAAAATACTCAGACCAAGATCCTTCGCGTAGTTTACCCTGAGCGGACGGAGCGAGATTCTTCGCTGCGCTCAGAATGACAGCCACCGGGCTCAGGATGACAGCATTAATGCTTTTTTCCACAACCCGGATAGTCTTCGTGAACAACTGCCCGATCGCCACTTCAAATGCAGGAGGAACGCCTGATGAAGCCAACACTTTGTTTTCTATCGGTCCTGCTCATCCTGGGAGGCGCGGCGCTGAATGCCCAGCAGTCGCCGCCCGCCTTCAACGGGTTGGACATGGGAATGGGCAATCTCGCGCGCCTCTCGCACGCCAAAACGCGCTCCATCAGCGCTGAGAATCCCAATGGAGAAAAGGGCAACGGAGGAATGGCCACCGAGGGATTGGGCGCCAATGCCGCGCGCGATCTTGGCCAGACCTGGAAGATTTCGCCCGCGGTTAAGATTGAGCCCAAGCAGGTCTACACCGTCGCCGAGATCGAAGGGCCGGGTGCCATTCAGCACATTTGGATGTCCCCCTCCCCCGCCGCCAACAATCGTTTCTCCATCCTGCGCTTCTATTGGGACGGAGAGAGTGAACCTTCCGTTGAAGTCCCAGTCGGCGATTTCTTTGCCTCAGGTTGGGGAAGATACGGCCAGGTTTCCTCCCTGGCGGTGTGCGCGAACCCCGCGCGCGGCTTCAATTCATACTGGCAAATGCCCTTCCGCAAGTCGGCCAGAATTACCATGGAGAATGTCGGCGCCGAGCCGCTCATCCTCTATTACCAGGTCGATTACACACTTACGGAAGTCCCGAATGCCATGGGCTACTTCCACGCTCAATTCCGGCGTTCCAACCCGCTGCCCTACAAAACCGATCACGTGATTCTGGACGGGGTGAAAGGTTGGGGACAGTACGTGGGAACGTATATGGCGTGGGGCGTCCACAACACGGGCTGGTGGGGCGAAGGGGAAATCAAGTTCTTCATCGATGGCGACTCGAAATTCCCCACTATCTGCGGCACCGGAACGGAAGACTATTTCTGCGGCTCCCACGATTTCGAAGTCGGGCCGGAAAACGCTCGCCACTACCAGGAGTTCACCACGCCTTACTCCGGACTCTCACTCGTGATTCGCCCCGACGGCCTTTACGATTCCCAACAGCGCTTCAGCCTCTATCGCTGGCACATTATGGATCCCGTGCGCTTCGAGCAGGATTTGAAAGTGACAATCCAGGATCTGGGCTGGCGGTCAGGGGGGCGGTATCTTCCCCTCCAGGATGATATCTCCTCCACAGCCTTCTGGTACCAAACCGAGCCGCATGCGCCTTTTCCCAAGTTTCCGGATAAAGACGCGCTGGAGGTGAAATAGCCGCGAATGCCAATTGTGGATGATCTTGCGACGCCGCCATTATTGCCTGTTCATCACGCTGGCCAGATAGCCCGCGCCAAACCCATTATCAATATTCACCACGCAGACGTTGGGGGAGCAACTGTTGAGCATGCCCAGCAGCGCGGCGAGGCCGTGGAAACTCGCGCCATACCCCACGCTCGATGGCACGGCGATCACGGGCACGCCCACCATGCCGGCCACCACGCTGGGAAGCGCTCCTTCCATGCCCGCCACGCAAACAATGACGCGCGCTTGTCGCAATTGTTGGCTCTGAGCCAGCAGGCGATGAATTCCCGCCACCCCCACGTCGTAAAGAGCGTCGGCACGGTTCCCCATGATGATCGCTGTCACCAGCGCTTCCTCGGCCACAGGAATGTCCGACGTGCCCGCGCACACCACCAGAATTTTTCCTTTGCCGCGAATCTTTTTTTCGCGCCGAATGGAGATGGCCCCCGAAAGTGCGTGGAACTCCACCTTGGGATCGAGCGGACGCAGCAGCTCGTAAAGCGCGCGGTCACCGCGCGTGACCAGAATATTGTGCTGGTTGCGCAGCATGCGAGCCACGATCCCTTTCACCTGCTCCGGGTCCTTGCCCCGCGCAAACACCACCTCCGGAAATCCCTGCCGTAGCGAGCGGTGATGATCGATTTTGGCATAACCCAGATCTTCATACGGAAGCGTCCGCAGGCGCTCAACGGCGTCTTCCACGGAGAGCTTGCCTCCACGAACTTGTTTCAACATGCCGGTGATTTCTTCAGGACTCAAGGTGTTCCTCCTTCTTAAAGTATACCAGCCCCCACCGGGATTCTCACTTCCTTGACTTCCCCTGGGGGGCCTACTAACATCGCGTGAGATGGCAAATTCCAAGACTACCCGCAAAAAACGGATCATTCTCGGCGTCACGGGGGCCAGCGGAGCGATTTTCGCCCGCCGCACCTTGCAAATCCTCGAGGCTGACTCACGCGTGGAGAAGATCCATCTGGTCATTTCCGGCAGCGGGCTGAAGCTGCTGCGCGATGAACTCGATATCGACATTTCAAAGTCCGCGCAGATTCCTGCGGCGCTCGCAGCTCATGCCACCCGCAAGACGGAATACCTGCGGGACTCGGACATTGGCGCTTCCATCGCCAGCGGTTCGTACGCCGTGGAGGGCATGGTGGTGATTCCATGCACCACCGGCTGCCTGGCGCAGATTGCCGCTGGAATTTCCGACACGCTGATCGAGCGCGCGGCAGACGTTTGTTTGAAGCAAGGCCGCAAGCTCATCCTCGCCGTGCGCGACGCGCCCTTCAATCGCATCCATCTTGAGAACATGCTGCGGGCACAACTTGCCGGCGCGGTGATTTTTCCCATCATCCCCACGTTTTACGATCGGCCTAAATCGCTTGATGACCTCGTAACCCAGTTCTGCTGCCGCGTGCTGGCGCTCCTCGATCTCGAACAGCCGGAACAGTATCGCTGGGAGGGCGAAGGGAGGAGGCCTGGGAATTGAGTCATCGGATCATCGGGCCATTGAGTCATTGAATTGATTTCACGCTGCTTTGTAATTTGAAATTTCGCCGCTGCCTGGTCCTCGATTCGAAGATCGCCCCTCGCGCCCATTTTTTATCGCGGAGGTTCTGATGAAAACTCATTCGTCTCATTCAATTCGTTCACTGCTAATCGTGCTGTTTCTCTGTCCGCCGCTCACTCTGGGACAGGAACTCAGGCTCCTCATTCTTCCCGCCCCGCAGACCGACGGGGGCCGGCCGCTGATGCAGGTCCTGCGCGACCGGCACTCAGCACGCGAGTTCAGCCCCGAGAAACTCCCCCCACAGGTGCTGGCGAATCTGCTCTGGGCGGCGTTCGGCATCAATCGGCCGGACACGGGCAAACGCACCGCGCCTTCGGCGATGAACTGGCAGGAAACTGATGTGTACGTCGCCACCGCTGACGGGCTCTACGTCTACGACGCGAAGGGGAACAAGCTTGATCCTGTTCTGGCTGAGGATGTGCGCAGTGCCACCGGCGCGCAGCCGTTCGTAAAGGACGCACCCGTGACCCTGGTCTACGTCACCAATCTCGCCAAGACGACCCACATCCCCACCGCGGACACGAATTTGTTCACCGCCGCAGACGCTGGCTTCATCGCGCAAAACGTTTACCTCTTCTGCGCATCGGAAGGTCTTGCCGTGGTGGTGCGCGGAGGCGTGGACCGGACGGCGCTCGCCAAGGTAATGAAACTGCGTCCCGACCAGAAAATTGTGCTGGCGCAGACCGTGGGTTATCCGAAGAAGTAGGGAGTGTTTGGGAAACGTCAGGCGCTAGCGAGTTGGAAATTATCTGGCATTTGGTCCCACGTTTTGCCTTCCAATTCGCGTCCGGTCCTCTTTTTGTTCACACCGCCCCATTGCTTGAAGAAGAATGGAACGTTTGACTTAACACATTGATCTCTGATGGCCGTAACCCACTCGGGGTCCATCCGCCGCGCGCCGGGGCCAGATTCACCCCCGGCAATGACCCAGTCGATTCCATCAAGGTGCAAGTTATCGATTGGCCCGAGTAGAGGTTCCAATGAAAGGAACTTGACCCTAGCGGCGGTCTTCCGAAGATGGTCGATTCGGAAGGCATATTTTTCGCTTTCCACACTGACACCCATCCACATGTGGGGCATCCATGGAAGCATTGGGCTGAGTTCCAAGAGCCGATCAGAGCGTTTGGTTAGAATTGCCAATCGGCGCGCCGCATAACGTCAAAGGCGCGCAGCACGAACGCTTCCGGAACTGACTTGTGGAACAGATCACTCATGGAATTTACAAATATGGTTTGCGGTTTCTTCCATCGCAGGGGGAGTTCCAAGGCCCGCTCGTGCAACGTCAGCTTAAAGCCGTTGGAGTAATTGGCCTGCCCCATGGCCTGGAGTCGGTGGGACATGCGTTCGGCGTAACAGTGTTTGCAACCCGGGCTGATCTTGTCGCAGCCAGTCAATGGATTCCATGTTGCTTCGGTCCATTCAATTGTGGATTTGGTTGCCATTACTTACGCCATCCTTGAGCGGTACTTTTCAAATATATCATCAACTATATCCTGAGCCACAAGCTTTGGAGATGCAAAGAAGAGATAGTATACGACCGCACCCTTGGAATTTCTCATTGGGAGAGGGGTTGCAACATTTGCGAAACCTCCCGCATGCTTCAAGCGCTCTACAAACCCGTCAGCGACAGTCTGATTGTCCGTCTTCTCTTCAAAACCAAACAGGTTTCGGTCTTTGGTGTAGGCGAGGTTCCTCCAAGAATCATCCCCCAAAAAAGCGTTCATTCGCTCAATATCGGCAGAGTCCACACCCTCTGGGTTTCTCCAGAGCACATTGCGGTTGATGTCAGCTACCGGGAAGTTCAGAAACATATCAATACTTTTCATCCTGCCAGCCGTTTGAATAACATCCCACTTGAGGTGAAGACCGTATGGATCGAGGAGGCAAAGGCCTCTACGATAGTCGGTGAACTTCACCTTTGGGAATACTTTCCGCAGCAAAATATCATTGCAGTCGCCACCCCAGATATGAACATCTGGTCGTCCCCCGAACCGCGATTTTAGAACTGAGACCTTTTCCTGGTTCAGGTCGATTAAAAAGTACTCTTTGAACGGGGGGTCCACTAAGAGCGCATTCGTGGGGCTACCGGCGACGAGATCCCCAGTTGTCCTAGATATATTGTGGCCTGAACCAGCAAAGGCATCGATGTATGAGTGGTAAAGCGTGGGATTGCGCTGTTTCGAGATGATCTTTGAGTAGGCAGCAGCATATCCCCAGATGATGTCAAGTTTGATTTCCGACCAATACCCGATTTGGTCAAACTTCAATCCCCCTGGTAGAATCATTATTTTCTCCACAAACAGGCGCAGATTCTGAGATGCTGCCGATTCTGCCTTACAGACATCAATTCCCGAGGCAATTTCCAGGGGAGGGATTGCGGCGTGCTATCAAGGTGAACCTAGAACTCGATAGCAAATAATCCTTTTAGCATTAAGTGGTCGGAAATGAAAGCAAACAATTGCAGATATGCCTGGCGAGAAAATTCTAGTGAGTGTTCCAGCAGTCTATCTGCTCAGGCTTCTTGCGCGGGGTCAGGCTATAAGGCATCATAATTACTTTTTCCTATGAATGAGAACCTGAACTCGGACCACCCGCCTGGGGGTGATTCTGGCAAGGCAATGGGCCTCGCCGGCAAGCTCCGCACCACGCTCGAAATGATCAAG
>PLWR01000672.1:6263-9954 GCA_003165615.1 Acidobacteriota bacterium
TGGCGCTGGCGGCATGGGAACTCAGTCCGCTCGCTTTCAAGTTATCGCCCCTGGCGATTGCCGTCCTGCTTCTTTATTCCTACACCAAGCGTTTTACCATGTTCTCGCACCTCGTGTTGGGAATCGCTGACGGCCTTGCTCCCATCGCCGCGTGGATTGCCCTGCGCAACAACATCANNTCTGGGTGGGGGGATTCGACCTGATATACGCTTGCCAGGACATCGATTTTGACCGCCGCATGGGCATCCATTCCTTTCCCCAGCGCTTCGGCGTGGCGGCGGCGCTATACGGCTCCATTGCCTGCCATGTCACCATGGTAGCTCTGCTCGTCGCGGTCATAAGACTTGAAAACCTGGGCTGGATCGCCATGGCGGGACTGGCCCTGATNNATGCCGCGTTCTTCAATGTGAATGGTTATATCAGCCTGCTCTTCTTTTTATCCTGGGGAGCCGATCTATTGATTCATTGAAGGATTGAATCATCGGGTCATTGAAAAGCTGTCAGTTGTCCGTGGTCCGTGGTCAGTAGCTCAAGGCTGCTAATCTCCGCGTCTCTCCTGCAACGGACAACTGACAACGGACGAAGGACAGCTTTTCAATGATTCGATGACCCAATGACCCAATGACTCAATTTTCTTATTGTGTCCGCGGCTGGACGAGCATTTCGCGGAAGACGAGGGTTTCGAAAATAGCGAGGACGTGCTTGCGGTAGGTCAGCATCCGGTCGAGCATGCCGTGGTACATGGGATCGTGCTGCGCCAGTCGCTGCCAGCGCTCCAGCACGTGCGGAGGAACATCGATATCCTCCCGCAGTTTTTGCAGCGGGTGCCCACGCAAAAAGAGGCCGTAGAAGAACGCGGCTTCCTGTTGCGGCTCGGCGAATTGGAGTTGCGCAGTCGTTGCCATTGGCTCAGTAATCCAAATGCAATTCTAACCAGAAAAAATTCTGGTGCGCCAGTAAAATTCTTTCCTTGGGCCCGGGGCAGAAACACAATGATAAACCCGTTGTCAAGCCCCAATCAGTGTTTACGCGGGTTTGGTGGGCATCCACATGCAATCTTAGTGCCAGATTCGAGGCAGCCAGGGAATTGCCCCTCCCGGACAATTGCAAATCCTGCCCCGGCCCGGTAAAATCGAAAATTGGCTATGCTTCCTGAGAATCTACAGATCGATGACGCCGCCCTGCACCCAATCGCTGAAAAAGTCCTGGCGGGCGAACGGCTTGGCTTCCCGGAAGGGGTGACGCTTTACCAGTCCCATGATCTGCTCGCCCTCGGGTACCTGGCCCACCACGTGCGGGTGAAAATGCACGGGATGCGCACCTATTTCAACGTAAACCGGCACATCAATCCCACCAATGTGTGTGTTGCAAGCTGCAAGCTCTGCGCCTTTGGGCGCAAGCCCGACGCGCCCGGGGCCTACACCATGGCGCTCGATGAAGCCTTTCGCGTCGCGGGAGAGAACTGGTCAGAAGCGGTTACGGAATTCCATATTGTCGGTGGACTGCATCCGGACTTGTCGTTTGATTACTACCTCGATCTGGTACGTGGACTGAAGGAGCGCTTCCCCAGTGTCCATTTGAAGGGATTCACGGCGGTCGAGATTGGTTATTTTTCGCATGTCACACGCCTTTCGAATCGCGAAGTGCTCGAGCGCCTGAAAGACGCGGGACTCGACTCACTGCCCGGCGGGGGCGCGGAAATTTTTGCGCCGGCGGTGCGCCGCGTTATTTGCGACCATAAGATCGGCGCCCACATGTGGCTGAAGGTGCATCGCCTGGCGCACGAACTGGGCATGCACACCAATGCCACCATGCTTTACGGACACATCGAATCGGCGGAAGACCGCGTTGACCACCTGCTGCAACTGCGCAAACTGCAGGATGAGACGCACGGATTCCAAACCTATATCCCCCTCGCTTTCCATCCCGCCAACACCGAACTGGGCAAGCTGGTTCAGCACGATGAAACGAGCGGCTTTATGGATTTGAAAAACGTCGCCGTGGCGCGCCTGCTGCTCGACAACTTCCCGCACATCAAAGCCTACTGGATTATGATGACTCCGCGGGTGGCACAAGTGGCGCTGCGCTTTGGCGCTGACGATCTGGATGGCACCGTGGTGGAAGAGAAGATCTATCACGACGCCGGCGCCAAGACTCCGCAGGCCATGACCCGCCAGCAGCTCATCCGCCTGATTCGCGAGGCGGGCTGCGAACCCTTCGAGCGCGACACGCTCTACCGCCCCGTCACCCGCACCGAAACCAGTGTTACAGTGCAGGTGTAACAACCAAACGCAAGATTGAAAATCCAAGGTCAGTGACGATGCAGGATGTACAATGCCGCACCGACCAGAATTCCGGCGGGAAGTGTAAGGAAAAAGAACCAGCGGATCTGGGGCAAAGAGATCAAAAACACGGCCATCATTCCCACCGTGAAGACCAGCCCCGCCCCTCCCTTCACAGTGATCTTGTCAATGCGAATCCCCGGGTGACGGTCGGGCAATGGGCGCATAAGAACTCCTTCGGCAAAGCCTACACCTTGCCCTCGAGAGTTGCAAATGGGTTCCGGATGAATTTACTGCGGCAGGGCTGAGGAGTTGGTTTCAGGGGTGCGTTTGGAGGCCTGCTTTTCCGCGTACATGCGAGCATCGGCTTCGGCCACATCCTTGTCCGCGGTCTGGCCGGTCACGTGGAGGTACAACCCCAGGCTGACGGAGATGGGCAAGTCGCCCACGCGGTTGCTCATATCCCACTCCGCGACCTTGCGGGGCACGCGCTGGCGCACGATCTCCCCTCCTGGCTGATCGGTTTCCGGAAGCAAGACGAGGAACTCATCCCCCCCGTAGCGGATAACATAGTCGGAGCCACGCACGCAGGATTTCAGTATCGTGGCGATCTGCGAGAGCACGTAGTCACCCATCAAATGTCCGTAACGATCATTCACCTGCTTGAAATTGTTCAGGTCGCACATGATCAGCGCCAGGGCGCGGTTGGTGCGCTCGGCGCGGGAGATTTCACCCGCCAGAAGATCGTGCAGGAAGCCGCGGGTGAAAACGTTGGTTACCGCGTCGATCATGCTGGCAGCCTGCTCCTCCTGCGACGACATATACTGCTGGATATTCGTCAGGCGCAGCCCTCGAACCTCGAGGTCCCGGCGGACGTAGACCAACGCAGCCAGCACCGCAGCCACCATGATGACGAAAAGAACCTGCGGTGAGAGGCTGACGTGCAGGCCGTCGCTATACCAGAACCGGTGGGGGAAAAAGAAGGATAAAAGTCCCAGAAGAAGAACCATACCCGCAAAGATGATCAGAATCCAAAATTCCCTCTTCTGCGATTCCAAGCGCACGAGCTCCGCCTGAATACGCGCCTGCGGGCCGACTTGTTCGATATTCGGCGGCTTACTCATGCTCTCCACTCAAAATCGGTAAGAACCTAAAGGATAAATAAGACTGGGGGCCTGCCCTGCGGTTTTATTATACGAGAATAACTCGAGAATGCAAGCGGGACTGATTATCATGTGATTATCAGTACCAAATGCATACTATCGACAATCCGACTATACCGCAGTGGTGCATCCAGCTCAAAATGGCATTTTTTCGGAAACGGCTTTGGCCTGGGTAAAGAGCAGCAAGTAGTCGTTTCCGCCCGCCTTGGAATCGGTCCCCGACATATTGAAGCCGCCGAACGGGTG
>PLWR01000125.1 GCA_003165615.1 Acidobacteriota bacterium
CCAAGGCGGAATCGAGCCTGCGCACGGCGATCAGGATCAATCCGGAGTTTGCTCCGGCTTACGAAGCCTTGGCCTATTTGCTGGCCAGCCGCCATCGCGAACTGGAAGAGGCTCGGATGTTGGCCCTTCAGGCGATAACCCTTGAACCCGGGAACATCCGCTACCGGCTCCGGATGGTGCATGTGCTGGAAGAGATGGACCGCACTGATGACGCCCTGCGCGTGGCCACCCTCGCAACTTCCATGGCCAAAACCCCCGAGGAGTGGGCGGAGGCGCAATCGACACTGGACAGGGCCCGGCGATTCCAGGAGTATAAGCGACGCTCGCAAGAGCAACAGGAAGCCTTCCAGAGAACGCAGGTGGAAACGGCCGGGGAAACCCGGGTGGAACCTGGCGAACCTCCGGAGCGCCAAGCCCCCGAGGCATCGGCGACGGGCGCGAACTCGTCCCCCGACGACGAGACCAAACCTCCCGTGCTGCGGCATCGGGACGAGGAAACAGCAACCGGCCCGGGCGGTCTTGCACCGGCCCCGCGCCAGAGGCCTGAACTCCTGACACGGCGCGAGGTGGCCGACGGCACCATAACCGATAGCAATTGTCCCGACACCGTTACGCTGGAACTTACCGTGGTATCCCGAGAGGGGTCGAGACACCTCTACAGTGACAACTACTACAAGATTCCCTTCCGCGCCCTGAACTTTACCCCCAAGGGCATCCTGAATCCTTGCTCGGACCTGAAGGGCATGCGCGCCCACATCACCTACCATCCCGCAAAGACCCATCCGAAGCAGGGGGAGATCGTGGAAGTGCAGTTGGTGAAGTAGGGGTGCGGCCGCGGATAACCAAATGCAGCGCCGACCTTCAGGTCGGCAGTTGTGCCGTACCACCATGTGCTGACCTGAAGGTCAGCGCTGCGTTTGCGGCGGCTCAGGCCGCGCGGGGAGCGCGCATGAGCGCTTCCATCTCGGGAGCGGTCTTGGCGTGTTCAGGGAAATTCGTGACGCGAATGTCAAAGGAGTAACGATGGGTGATGCCCATGGCATCATTCAAGGCACTGGCGACTCGCAACGCGACACCGCGCGCCGTGTCCGCTCCCGTTCCGGGGAGCAGGACGCCGAACACGCCGGTGGTAAATTGGTAGATGGAGTCCTCCCCGCGCAACATCTTCATCATGGCCCTTACGGCCTCACCAAAGGCGGAGTAAACCTCCTCGTGGTCAGAAAGGGTGGATAAAACTTCCAGGGAAATAGTGAGTCCGGAAAGCGGCAGCTTGCTGTTCGAGGCACGCTGGAGTTCCAAACCCAGGCGCTCGCAAAACTGGCCCGGGCCGAACAAGGTTTGCAACAGCTCCTTGTTCCCCCGCGTGCGCCGCTCGAGGTTGTGCTTTTTCTCCTCGCTCAACTCCCGGCGCAGGCGCGCAATCACCACCTGGCGGTCGATCAAGTAGCCCACGAAAAGTATGGCGAGGGCGCAGAAGCCGACAATTCCTTTCAACATGGCGTGCCGGCCCAGCGAAAATCCCGAGGCCGTCACCAGGGTGTACATGTGCAGGGCCAATCCACCGGCCAGAACAAGGATCATGACGATCGCCAAAATCCATAACTGCCAGTTTCGGCGGTCAAGGTCTTGCAGACGAATCCGATCGAAGATGAGCATGGCTAATCTTACGCCGCCTTTCGCACTTCGGTTGCCAGGGGATCGTCGGGGGGGAGGCTGGCAAGTCTCTCCACCAAACTCGGGGCCAGGGCGGACCCGTGATTGTACAAACCGCCCAGGGCCGTCCGGCGCACCAGCAGCGGTTGTGCCGTATCCCCTATGATCTTGTAGAGGGCTTCGGCGGCGCGGTCACAGGGCACGGCACCGATGGCAATCACCGCTTTCTCCAGCACGCCGGCCTTGAATTCCTTCTTGCCCAGGACCAGAGCTTCCAGGTGCTCCACGCTCGCCAGATCCTTTAGAACCGTCAACTCATCGAGCGCCATCTCCAGCACTCCGGCTTGCAACTGGGGCAAGACTTCCGCCAGGATTTCCCCGCGGCCGGCGACACTGCTTTTCAAAATGGCGGTCATGGCGGCTTGTTGCACCCTCAAGTCCTCATGGCAAATCGCTGTGCGCAGATGCGTGGGCAGCTCGGGGTCACCCAAATCACCCAGAATGTAGGCGGCGTTGCGTACGACGTACCAGCGCGGGTCGGAGAGGCGCTGGCGTGTGGGCTCGATGGCGGAAGCGCCCAGACCGCGGATTAAGCGGATCAAAGGCAAGCGGTTGGAAGCCGTGGGTTCCTCCTCCAGACGCCGCAGGGCCATCTCCGCGCCGGGAGGTCCAATCATGGTCAGCAGCGAAGTGGCGTTGCGCACCCAGACCGGGTCACTGCGCCTTTGCAGAAACGACTCGATGAGCCTTTCCAGCGCTTCCGGAGTCAGGAGCCCGGCCAAGGCCTTGCCACAGCAGTCGGCGTGCTGGCTGGGGCGCCGGGCCATGGAGCGCTTGAGGTCCGAGGCGATCTTCTGGACGAACTCGAAATCCTCAAAGCGGCCGGCATTCTGCGCCACAAGGGCCACGCAGTGCGTGGCCTCCTGGTGGCAGGGCCAATGCAGGCGCGTCTCGTCCAGAATTTCCCGCAACAGCGGCTCCGCCAGCGTATGCATCAAGGGCACGGTCTGCACGCTCGCCAGGACGCGCAGCAATTCCGGTGCGCGCTTCAATTCTTCCGCCCGCACCGCGGAGGGAGCTTTCTCCCCGGCGGTGAAATAGTGCTGGGCGATGTCGGAAGCCTCGGCGATTCTTCCTTCGCCCATGGCCTCCTGCACGTAATGTACGAGGCGGGAAAAGTCCTGGGATGTGGACTGCCCCTGGCTGAGGAGCTGGGCGTGCTTTTGTTCCGGCGGAAGCGTAAACCACATCACTTCCCGGCGAATGCGTTCAAAAACTTCCTTGGGCAGGTTCGCTTGCTCGACGAATTGCGCCAACTTTTGCATTAGACGGTCAGCGACGCGGGTCGCCTTCAGCCCCCGCAGCAAGGCTTGGAGAACCTCTCTTTCCACGTTCCCCCGGCTTCCACCACTCTCGCCTCCACCTCCGCCTGCACCTTCTCCGCTGCCCTTTCCCTCACCCTTCCCGCTGCCTTCGCCGGCGGCGCCCGCCGCCGATTTCAGGCGCTCCGCCGCCCATCCGGCAACGGCGTCTTCCATCAGGTGCGCCGACATGACCCCCGGGGAGTGGCCCTGGAGATCGGCCTGCCTTTGCGGAGGCAATGAGGAGAGCAGGGAATCGGGCTGCAACCCGGAAAGCATCTGGGTTAAGGCGATCAGCAGTTCCGCGACGTCGCCATCCGGATCCGCCACCGTATTGCGAGTGGCGGCGTCCGCTACGGCCACCAAATCGCGCGGGCTGGCGGCGCCCCCCTGTGGCTTCCTGGCGCCGGCTGCCGCCATAAGCATGTCCATCGCGGTGGCGCCGGAGGCGGCTTCCGGGCCGAGAATGGCTTGCGCCGTGAGGTAGGATTCGAAATCCATTCCCACTTCGATCGTTTCGCCTTCTTCCTTGGGTTTGGCGGCGGCCGTAACGCGAACACCTTCCATGGGATTTGCCGCCAGAAATTTCTTGATTCCCCCCCGCTCCGTAATCACCATCGCCCGGGTGGTGAGCAGCGCCAGCGCGCGCTTGAAGTTCTTTAGCTCCAATCCCGACTGGAATGTTACGGTGGCGATTTCCCGCTTGGTGAACTCCACCTCCAAATGGGTCAGGCTGGTGGAGGAAACCAGGCTGCTGTTCAGCAGGACACGCTGATTCATAAAGCCAAAAGTGAATTGCGGCCCCAGCTTGAGCAGCGGGACCAGGAGGTCCCAACTCTGCTGCATCGATCGCCCCGCTGCCGGGTGATCCACCGAGTACATGGCGCTGACTTTGAAGACCGTTTGGAAGGCTTGCCCAAACGCCAGGCCTTGAACCTTGAGCTGGTTCTTGTCTGGGGCGGAAGCGAGAGGGGGAGTAGGGTTTGGAGCCACGGCGAATTCCAACTGAGCTTCGACCCGTGACAAGGCGGCGAAGCTCCACCTGAATTCCCAAGAAAACGACAAAACGTCACTGTGGGACAACGATTATCAAGGAAATCCCACAGATGTCCCTAGAGCCATTTATTAGTGCATTTAATGGGCCATAAGGGCTTGTCAATGTTATTAACCTAGACTGCGGCAGAGGCGCTCTGTGCAAGTTCATTGTGGATCGATTTGGCAAACGCGTCCAATTCAGTGAGAGGCCGCATCCCGATCTTGGCATCCTGCAAGATGCGGTGGGAGTGGCCCGCGGTCTTATCTCCCCGCTCCGGCCACGCTTCGATGACGGCGGTAAGGTCGGCGGGTTGTTTGGCGCGAACATAACCCATGGTCAACGAAAGAACGCTCGCGAGTTCATGATCGCGGTTTAGGGAAAGAGCGTGAATCAGTTTCAGATGCCCGTTGGGTTTTCCGCCGGCAAGCAGCGGCCGGTAGCCAAAGTCGAAATGAAACGGGTCACCGGGGTGCGTCAAGGGTTCGGCCGGGATGCGCTTCTCGAAACGCTTATCGCCCCACACCCCGGTGTGGCGGAGTGCTTCCACCAAGCGCTGCTTGATGCGCATGCGGGTGTCGACGGCAGGAAAATCCGCCGGGCGTTTGCCCACCAACCTCTCAAACAATTGCGGCAATTGCGCCTGGGGTTGGGCGGCCAGCACCGGACGCTCCGGCGCAAGTTGAATGAGGTGGGAAAGGGATTGTTGCATCCCCTCGAGGAAGCCTGGCAGGTTGTCTTCGTGCTGCTGAATCTGCTGCTCGAAATAGCTCTGCAAGTCGCGGAGGAATTCCAGGTCAGCTTGCGGATGGAAGCGCTTGACGCGACGGAGGTCGTCGGTAAAAAGGCAATCCAGGAATTGCTCTTCCGCGTTGTGCAGCAGGAGCCCGATGTTGAGAAACTCTTCCCGCTCAGCGTGGGGGACGTAACGCACCAGGTAATACGAGCAGGACTTCAAGTTGGTTTCATTCGCCATGGGCATTTCCAGTAGTCAGGAGTCAGGAGACAGGCACCAGAACCGGGTCGCCTTTCTCTCTCAACAGCTAACTCCTGACTCCTGTCTCCTCTTCCCCCTCACCGCCAATTCGGAAACGGACCGAGGGAGGAATTTCTGGCGTCGATAATGGCTTGGCGCAAGGTGCGTCGCCGCGCGTAGAGGGCCTCCATCAGCCGCGCAAGTTGGCCGGGATCCGGTTCGCACCATTTCGTGGGGATTCCCCTCGTGCACTCCTCCAGCTCGTCGGTGGTAAGGTTTTCGACGCGGGAAAGATAAGGCTCAAACGAATTTAACCCCGTGACCTTTTCATAGACCAAACGGCGGGGGTAGATTCCGCGAATGGGGCTGTCAGGGAAGCTCCAGTCGCCGTCATTGAAGCAAAAGCCCTGATCGATCATTACCACCGAGTAGGAAGATCCCTCATCGTCGGCAGGGCGGTGGAAGATCACCTGGCGGCCGTCGCAGTTGCACGTCCACTTGTCAAAGACGAAAGCTCCCAGAAATGCGGAGGGCAAGTCTTTAACGCGGCGCAGAAGGCGATCGGGGAGAAAATCCACCACCAGGGTCTGGTTGGGCACACCCGGGAAGCGCGAGCCGAACTGCAGCCCCGGCCGGATGCGTTCGTGGCGTTCCCCCACGTCAAACGCCAGTTGGGGATTGCTGCCGATCAAGGTGCGGGAGACCTCCACGAACGCCGGAGAGGCGGCGGGCAGGCCAACGAGCATGGCAAGGCGTGACGCCAGCATTTCATTGGCGAGCACGCGCGCGTGTTGAGGGTTATTCTGAAATTTTACGACGTAGCTCGCGCCGTCCTCACACCGCACCAGCCAGGGTTGCGATGCGCCGCGCATGCGGCGGACAAACTCCCGGGCACGAACCCGTGGTGTCGCGGCGCCGTCCGCGGTTTCCGCTGCCGGTAAATCGTGCCGCGACTCATCGGCATCATCGCACAAGCGAGGGGGCTCAGTGGGAGACATGTCCCCGGACGCACCAAACCTTTGCATGCACACGCCCCCTTTACGGGCGAGGCACTCCTCATCCGCTGACCCTGCTCAGTGCCGCCGCGAGGTGGATCGCCCGCGGGCCTGAGCAGAAAGCTCCACTTAACGCCGCCCTGACTTCTTCGCGGCCTTCTTTGCCTTCTTGGCTTTCGCCGCAGGCTTCTTGGACTTGACCGCTTTCTTGGCAATTTTCTTGGCGGCTTTCTTCACCGGCTGCTTCGGTTTGGGCGCGGCCTTCTTGGCCGGCTTCTTCTTGGCCGGGGCTTTGCGGGGCGTGGCGGGAGCAGGCGCCGGCGCAGGCTCTGGAGCTGGGGTCACCGTTTCCTCGACTTCATAGGCGACTTCTTCCTCAATCTCCTCACCCTCTTCCCCTAAACCCTCTTCCGTTTCTTCTTTATAATCGGAGGAGAGTTCGTCCCCGAAATCCTCCAGTTCATCTCCATGCTCATTTTCATCATCGAAGGCCATTTAACCCTCCTCCTGTTGTGGTGTGCTCGACATGTGGACTTGCCACATTCAATTGCGGCCTCCAACGGAGCCGCAAAAACTGGTCGTGGGGCAGATTTATACCAGCCGAACCATCCTGTCAAGAGCAATTGAAGAAGTTGCGGCGATTTCGCAAAATAAAGGGGTAGGGGGGAGCGGTTTGTGGGTGATGGCATATTCCCCCCTCGCCGGGAAGTGACGTGCCTGGAGGCTAATTGAATAATCGATGGGGAGCAGTGTGGCGGGCCGGCGATACCGCAACCACAATTTTACCCGTAGCCTGAAGGACCAACAGTCAGGCATTCGCTGACTGTGATGGCTGCCTGCCGGCCCCAACGGCCACCCGGTTATGCTTCCGCAATAGAGGGGAGAACCCACGGTCAAGACGGCATTGACGGTTACATCCTAGCCTTGAAAAATTGTGGTTTACTTGGCCGTGTAGTCGCTAGCCGCAGATGTGGCGCCCAGGGTCAGGGGCGAGGGCCGCTTACCCTTGCGTCGCGTCATCGCTGCGCATATCCCAAAACCGGAGTAGAATGCTGAGGGCGAAATTTGAGCGATCATTCAAGTTCCAAGAAAAGGAGACGAATCATGGCCGGGACTTTCAAAATCATTGAGCTGGTGGGAACATCTCCGGTGAGCTTTGCGGAAGCCGTGCGCGCCGCTGTCGATGAGGCGGCAAAGACGGTGCGGAATATGGCGTGGTTCGAGGTCGTCGAGCAGCGCGGCCGCATCGACGAGGGCAAGGTGGCGGAATTTCAGGTAACCATCAAGGTCGGATTCAAACTGGAAAGATAGCCATCTACTCAAGGAGAGCGGAATGACCTGTTGCGACCTTCTGGAGGACGCCATTGAGCGCGGGGCGTTTTATTTTGGCGCCAAGCATCGCATTGACGACGGGCGCATCGTCAACGACTTGAACACGGAGTATTTTATCCGCGCCGCCGCGCCGCGGGGCTTCGATTATTGGGGGGTCAACTATTGCCCGTTTTGCGGCCGCGCTCTCTCGCTCGGTTTGTGGCAGGCGGAAAAGAAGAAGTAGGAGCGGCGGGCGAATCGCTCCTCCGATCTTTAGCGGCTCTCCCTGGCTTCCACTCTATTCAAACGAAATCAGTTTCAATTGGGAAAGTGGAACAGATAAGTCGAAGACCTGTGGACTGGCCGGGTCATATTTATCGGTAATGCCCAGAACGCGGACTTCCGCGGGCTGAGTGGTGGGCATGATGAATTTCCCCGTGGCGGTCTTGCCCTCGCGTGAGGTGACGCTGAGCCGGTCTCCCTGGATCTCCACGCGATCGATCTTGCTGAATTCGAATTCATCGGGCCTCCCATTATCGAGTTGCAGGGGGAAGCTGGTGACGGGGGCGACCGATTCGAGCAGCGATCCACGGCCTCCCGGCGGATAAAAGTCAAGGTAGAAATCATAGACGTGAGTAATCTTGCCGGCCGCATCCGTGATGGCCGCCTTGTACCCGAAGCGCTTCCAGACCATCAGAATTTGCGCGCGCCCGCTGGCATTGCTCAACTGCACGCGAAAGGGCAGGCTGCCCCGGTTCAGCCGCACCACCGTGACGCGGCGCTCTTTGAGGTCGAAGTGCTTGTACACGACAAAAGCCGAGTCTTGCTGAACGACAATGGCGTCACGTTGCAGGACGATTTCGTTGCCCTGCGAATTGGTCTGGAAGACGGTGTCGCCAAGGAGCGGCGGCGCCAGAACCCCCAAGCATGAGCAAATCAGCAAGAGTGCTTTCATCCAAAATCCTATCAAGGGAAAAGCCCCGCAGCGGGGTTGCGGAAAGAGCTGCGGGGCCTGCGGTTGTGAAAAAGAGCTATTTCTTCTTCTGGGCTTTGAACTCCAAGCTGGTCTTGCCCTGGAGTGAGTCAATGCTGGCTTGCGCCTCGGCAGCATGGTTTCCGGTGGGCGCGAGCTTCAGGTACGTCTGAAAGGCTTCAATCGTGCCGGGCGCCGGCGCCACCGTGCCATCGGCTTTATAATTTGCCTTACCGATTAGACACATGCCGTACAAGTACCAGGCGTTGGCGTTCGCGGGGTCAGCATCGGTAGCCTTTTTGAGCGCGGTCGCAGCGTCGTCCATCTGCCCCTTGTTGTACATTGTGGTGCCCAAGTTCTGGTAGTACTTCGAGGCATGATTGGGGTCCAAATCCGCCGCCTTCTTGAACTCCGCCATGGCATCTTCCGATTTACCCATTTCGGCATAAAGTTGGCCCAGATTGTTGTGCAAGCTCGGATCGTCGGGAGCAATGACCAGGACTTTGTTGTAATAGTCCAGGGATTTACCATAATCCTGCTTCCGCGTGTCGGGATTGGTTTCAACGCTGGCGGCCATAGACCACGTTTGAGCCAATTGGCTTAAGACGATCGGAAGATTCCTGTCCTTGGCGAGAGGCAAGGCCTTCTCGAACGTCGCCGCCGCGTCCGTATACTTTTGCTGGGAGTAAAGCTCGCGTCCCTGGTCGAAGACCTGTTTCAAACTCGCGCTTTGCTTCTGTGCTTCCACGGCCTTCTGGTACTCCGGATTGGTCTCCGCCGCTTTCTCGGCTTCCTTCTGGGCCGCCGCAATGTCAAAGTTGCATTCCGTGGGGTCGCCCAACCCAACGTGTTTCTCTTCGTAATGTATAGGCTTGCCGTCAGGGCCCATGATCGTGACCTTGTAAACCCCGGGGGCCAAACCAATATAGGTATACTCCCCTTTCTTGTTGGTCTTGACGTGTCCACTCCACTTCATTTCGGTGCGCTCAATTAAGATCGTGTAACCTACCAGCGGTGCGCCTCCCGAACCCGTACACTTTCCCGTCATGCCCCCGGTTTGTGCGAAAACCGGAAGGCTGGTTAAAACCGATGCAAAGACGATCGCAACCCCCATCACTTTCAACGTCCATGGTCTAGACATTATTGCCTCCTTCAGTTATCTCGTGCGGCCAACATTCTAACTGTTTGAGACCTGTGACTCAACAGGTTCGCATTTTTTTTAGTGGCCTCGGGCTTCCTGTCTTCCGCGTATAGTTGGGACGCTGGAAGTAGGGGATGGGATCCTCCAAGCCGGCCTCCGCGAATGCCCGTAGTCGCAAGGCGCAACTGTCGCAGACCCCGCAGGCCACATCCTGCCCCTGGTAGCATGACCAGGTGAGCTCGAAGGGCGCGCCCAGTTCACGCCCGCGGCGAACAATGTCACTCTTCCGTAAACGAATGACCGGTGTCACGATTTCCAACTGTGTTTCGGGTTTGGTTCCCGCCGTGATGAGGCGATTGAACGCGGCATAATATTCCGGACGGCAATCGGGATAACCGGAACTGTCTTCTGCCACGGCCCCCACGAAAATCTTGCGCGCCCCCAAAACCTCGCCCCAGGATACCGCAATGGAAATGAAATGGGCATTGCGAAACGGAACATAGCTTGAAGGGATATCCTGCCGCTCCAGATTGGCGGGCTCGACTGCTATTCGGGCGTCGGTCAAGCTCGATCCGCCGATTTGTTTGAGGTGATCCAGCCGGCATACCAGGCGCTGCTCGGCTTCGTAGAAATCCGCCAGGGCATTGAAAGCACGGAGCTCGCGCGCCTCCGTCCGCTGGCCGTATCCCACGTGCAGCATGGCCAGACGATAATCAACATTCGCAATTGCGGTGGTCACGCAACTGTCCATTCCGCCGCTGGCAAGGACGATGGCTAAAGGCCTGTCCGTAGTCCGGGGTCCGTGGTCCGTGGTCAATTGCTAACCATCCCTCCTGCAGAACCAGGTGGTTCAGGTGGTCCTGTCCAGCCCACTCCTCCTGTTGGACTCGGAGTACCGGTTGGCCCTGTGGGTCCATGCGTTCCGGCGCCTGCGAACCATGCTGCTCGATCAGGAGGTAGGTGCTTGAGAAAACAGTTGAATACCTGCTCAAGATTGGCCTGGAGGTCTGCGAATTGCCATTTCATGTCCAAGGCGAGTCTCATATAAGTAAGGTGGTGGCCTAAATTATTCACGCGCAGTTCTGCATCCTTCAAGAGATGAGTCCTGTCGTGACGACTGCTCCTCCGTTCGGCCACGTCACTTACGTAGTGCTCCGCAAGTATGAGACCCTTTTTCATCCCTGGTAGGTAAAAGAATTCAATCAGGTTTCGAACATGGAGAAGAAAACTTTCCAGGTACGCGTTCCATGTGGCCTGATCCGTTTCCCCGCGACCTTTCGAGAGAAACGATGTCGTTCTTGCCAGCATATCAAGCTCATATTTAACATGTTTGGAGGCATCTTGGAGTTCCTGCTCTGCCCTTCCCATGGGCCACCTCTCAATTAGCACTATTCGATTTGCCTGCTGCCTACTGCTTACTGCCACTTCCTACTATACTCCGTGCGCGTCGGGGTCCCAGATGAACTTGTGAATCTGCAGGCCCAGGCGGACGTCCAACCCGTCGAGCAGAATCCACTCCACGAGTTGGCGCGGGTGCAATTGCCCGAAGACGGGCGCGAAAATGATCTCGTCAACCCGCCCCCGCAGATCATTCTGGAGCATGAAATCGCGCGCATAGCGATAGTCATTCTCGTTGACAATCACGAATTTGATCTGATCTTTCTTCTCCAGGACACCCAGGTTATCAGCACAAAAGGTCCCGCCCTCACCACTGCCGGGACATTTAACATCGAGCACTTTGATGACCGCCCGCGGTAGGCGGCCGATGTATCGCTCCCCGCTGGTTTCCACCAATACCTGAAACCCCGCACTTAACAGTCGCTCTGATAGGGGATAGATATCGTCTTGAAGAAGGGGCTCACCGCCGGTAAGCTCCACAAGTTTGCCACCCAGTTGGCGCACTTTCGTCAGGACGTCCTCCACCGTCATCTTTTGACCGCGATGAAACGCGTAAGCCGTGTCACACCAATGGCACCGCAAGTTGCAGCCGGTCAGGCGGACGAAAATGCAGGGCAATCCCGCGAACGTGGACTCGCCTTGAATCGACTTGAAGATTTCCGTTATGACCATTCGATTGAGGGATCCGTTGACGCCCCCACGATTCCCCTCAACATTTTACCCCATTTTTTGGGGACATGTGGACAACGGGTTGTGAGGAACTGCGTCGCAAAAGGGGAATTCGTGTTCCGAAATGGGCTAATTCACGTGCAAAAAGTCACTGCCGCACGCCAATCCTTGATATTCGTCAATTTCTTATAGTATCGCTAATGAAATGAATCTAAGGTAGTTTGTCGATCAGCCGATAGTAAGTGTACAAGGGGAACAAATGATGGCCCCCAGCTTGCATCCGATATAAGCGGAAGCGAGGGAGCAATTTATGCTAAGCCACGAAGAACTCGAAAAGATCCGGGAAGAACGTGAAGTTATGGAAACTTGGCGAAGTTACTCCCGGCGCTTTGTTGCGGACATGCTGGAAGCTTGCGCCATCTGTGGGACTGTCCGCGAAAAGGCTCAGTTGTCCCGCTGCCGCTGGTGCGAGGACACCTACATCTGCAAGGAAGGTGTCTGCGCCCAACAGCATCAGGCGGAATTGCACCCCGCCGTGGCTTTCTGGACCTGGTAGCGAGGAAGAAGCGAGAAGTCAGAAGCTGGAAGTTAGAAGATGCCGTGCAATCAGTGAAGCGCGACCCCGATTCCTGGCTCCTGACTCCTGCCTTCTAACTCCTAACTTCTAGCTTCTGCATTCCCACTTCTTATTTCGGACGGTAGGTGGCGGAGGTGGTATCTGTCTCCCAAATCGTTACGGCCTGAACTTGCAGGCCCCGATTGCGGACATGCGGTTCCAGCTCATCATAAAAATACTTGGAGATGTTTTCCGCCGAAGGATTCAGCTTATCGAAAGGCGCGACATCATTCAGGAAGCGGTGGTCCAGGCGCTCCACCAGGTCTTTAATAGTCTTCTTCACTTCCACGAAATCCATTAACAATCCTGCCGAATCAAGCTGCTCGCCGCCCACGACCAATTGGACTTTATAATTGTGCCCGTGAACGTTTTCACACTTACCCTTATATCCGCGCAGGGCATGCCCTGCCGCGAACGTATACTCTACGGAAACTTCAAACATGTAAACCTCGAAAGAGAGTTAGGTGTCAGGTATCAGGGGCCAGAGGACCGCAGTTAGTAGCTAGACCTTACATGAAGTGGTGCGACCAGTGAGAAGGGATCTCGATTCACTTATCCTAACTCCCAACTCCTGACACCTGACACCCAGATTTATCATTCTCGCATGAAGGCCTTCACGTCTTCCAGTCGATTCGTCTTGTGGTAAGGGGGGAGACTTTCCAGAAAGACCTTGCCGTAAGGCATGCGCATCAGGCGGTGGTCAAGCATCACCAGGATGCCCCGGTCGGTTTCACTGCGGATGAGCCTGCCGAAACCTTGTTTGAGCGTGATAACCGCTTGCGGCACCTGGTAATCGGTAAAAGCGTTGCCGCCTTCTTCATTAATCTGCCGGATGCGCGCCGCCGTGACGGGGTCAGTGGGGACGGCGAAGGGCAGGCGATCGATCAGCACCGCGCTTAATTGCTCACCCTGCACATCCACGCCCTGCCAGAACGAACTGGTGCCGAAAAGCACGGCGTGGGGAGTTGAGCGGAAGCTGTCCAGCAGTTGCGTCCGCGGCATCGAACCTTGAATCAGCAGGGGATACTTCAAGCGCGGCCGTACACGTTCGAAAACATCGCGCATTTGCGCGTAGGAAGTGAAAAGCACAAAGGCGCGGCCGCGCGTGGTCTTCAGCAATTGCACGATTTCTTCCGCGGCCAGGCGCCCGAAATCCGGCTGGCGCGGGTCAGGCAAGTGTATAGGGGTATAGAGCAGCGACTGGTGGGCGTAATCAAAGTGGGAGTCGAGAATACGTTCTTTGGCGTTTTGGACTCCCAGCCGGCGCTTGAGGAAATCAAACGTTCCGCCCACTGCCAGCGTCGCCGAGGTCAGGACAACGGTCTCCACCTGCTCAAACAGCCGCTGGCGCAGCAACGTGGAAACGTCGATGGGTGTGGCCTGCATGAAGACGCCGCGTCCGCGCCGCTCCCACCAATACACCATGTTACGCTCGTGACTTTCCAGCACCACTTCCAGAGTGGCGCGCAGCTCCAGGGCGCGTCTCATCACATTGTTGATCTCTTCCGGGCGCTCGGGCACGCGGCTGAGTTCCGTTTGCAGAAGCATGAGCGCGTTGGTCAAGCCGGAGTAAGCCCCGCGATTGACTTCCAAAAAACTCTCGCGATTGTCGAAATTGGACCGCCCTTCCGTGCGCGGGAAAAGCTCGAAGAACAAGTCGGCGCGGCGCCGCAGTTCCCCCACGGCGGACAGTACTTCGTGGCTCTTGATGGCCTTCATGCGCAACGTCGCTTCCGTGTCGCGCGCCAGTTCCTCCACGCGGTAGTTGCTAATTTCCACGCCGAAGTACTGCGTGGCCACGTCTTCCATCTCATGGGCTTCATCGAACACCAGCGCCGCGTAATCCGGCAGCAGAGCGGCATAATCATTCTGGCGCAGGGCAAGGTCGGCGAAAAACAAGTGGTGGTTCACGATCAGCAGGTCGGACTCCGCCGCGCGCTGATGCATCTGCGTGATGAAGCAGCGCTCGAATTGCTGGCACTTTTGCCCCGTGCAGGCCTCGCGCCGGGCGTCCACCTTTTTCCAGAGCTCGCTTGCGTCCGGCAGCCAGCGCAATTCCGCCCGGTCGCCGGTTTCGGTGGTTTCCTCCCATTTCCGCAGCTTCGGGTATTGCTCCACCTCGTCCATGCCGTCCAGGACGGGCTGCTTCTCCATGTCGTAGAGTTTTTGCCGGCAGAGATAGTTCTGGCGCCCCTTCATCAGGGTGACGCGCATCTGCGGAAACATCTTCTTGAGAAAAGGAACGTCTTTGTAGAAGAGTTGCTCCTGAAGGTTTTTGGTTCCCGTGGAGATCACCGTCCGCAAACCGCTGCGCAACAGCGGCACAAGGTATGCCAGCGTCTTGCCCGTCCCGGTGCCCGCTTCCACAATAAGGTGCTGGCGATTTTCCAGCGCCGACTCCACATTCTCCGCCATCTCCAGTTGCCCTGGACGGAATTCGTAATTCGGATGGTGGCGCGCCAGCCACCCCCCGGGAGCAAAGACTTTGTCGAGGGGGACCTTGTCCGTCGTCTTCTGGTTCGTAGAAGCCATATGATGCAATCAGAAGTCAGCTATCAGCTTTCAGCGGTCAGTAGCGCCGACCTTCAGGTCGACACTGCTGTTAGCTATCATAGTTCAGAAGTCAGAATTCAAAAGTTTAAAGTGCAAAGGGTAAAGTGTAAAACCAGAGCGTTGGTTTTACGCCTCAATTCTAGCGATAGGTTGGACCCGGCACACGAGGGCGACCGATTAAAATAAGATAGTTGATGGGGCTGGTATCGGCAATGACGATCATCGGGCTTACTGGCTGTTGGCGGGTTGCTGCTGGAGTTCGGTCCGGGCAGGCCGCGCTACTTGGCGGGCTACGGCGCGATCATGTTCCAGGTCTTCCAGCGTATACGGCAGGAACGCTCCGTGCTCCTTCAAAAAGCCATGTACCTCCATGCGCGTTTCCAATCCGAGCAGTTGGCGAATATCGGCTTCCGTCATCCGATCACTCCGGTAGCCTTCAAGCGCAAGGGCTTCCAAGGCGGCCCGCCCCAGGTCCTGCCCAGAGGTGGTAAGGACGG
>PLWR01000053.1 GCA_003165615.1 Acidobacteriota bacterium
TGGTCTCTGGCTGGAGCCATGATTTCGCGCAGTCTCGGGCTAGTATCCACCGTGGTGGTTGGCCGCCTGCTCAACGCTCATGGTTTTGGCGAGCTTGGCATAATCCAAAGCACCGTGGGGTTGTTCGGCACGGTTGGCGGGTTTGGCCTTGGAATGAGCTCGACCAAGTACGTAGCCGAGTTCCGCCGCTCGGATCCCGCGCGCGCTGGACGCATCATTGCGCTCGCCAGTGCCACCGCGTGGGTGAGCAGTGCCATTATGGCCCTCGTGCTGCTCTTCACGGCCCCCTGGCTGGCCAAACATACCCTTGCGGCGCCGCAACTCGCGGGATTGTTGCGCATCGGTTCACTGCTGCTTCTGTTTAGCGGAATCAATGGCGCACAAACTGGGTCACTGTCAGGGTTCGAGGCATTCAAAACCATTTCAAAGATCAATCTCTTTTCGGGCCTGCTTTCATTTCCTGTGATTATTGCCGGGGCGTGGCTAGCTGGAGTGGAAGGAGCGCTCTGGGCCATCGTCGCCAGCACGGCAGCAAACTGCATTTTGAATTGGTATGCCTTGCGGGCGGAGGCACGCACAAACGCCATCGCGCTGGTGTACGAAGGTTGCACCCGAGAATGGCCTATTTTCATAAACTTTAACCTTCCAGGAGTGCTTAGTTCTGTCATGTTGAGCTTCTCAGCCTGGGCATGCGGGGCGATCCTAGTGAACCAAATGGATGGCTACAACGGTATGGGCGTGTTCAATGCGGTCAAGCGCATCCAGCAAATACCGGAGGCCCTCGTCGGAATGGCAATGTCCCCATTTCTTCCTGTCCTGAGCGAAGCCTTCGGGCGCAAGGATATGGCCACCTACGGTAAGACGGTTATGGTGGCTTTTTCCGTCGCGGTCCTCCTCATGATACCCTTTTCCCTTCTGCAACTCGGAGCGCCATGGCTAACACTGCTTCCCTATGGAAACACGTATAAAGGGGGAGAACCTGTGGTGCAATGGGTCATGGTCGGCTCAATTGCCTACGGACTAATTTTGCCGCTTGGAACTGTCATTATTAGCCTTGGCCGAATGTGGATGGCCTTTTGGCTAATCGTAGGGAATACCCTTCTTCTTTTGGGATCGGGGTGGGTGCTTGTGCCTAGGTTTGGCGCAAAAGGCTACGCAGCAGCCTGGACAGGTGCATTTATTCTTAGCAACATTCCATGCATCTTCTTCCTATACTCACAGCTAGGCCCTGCAATGCGCCAACTAAAATGGGCCCCGATGCTGGCTCTCACCTGTGCTCTGGCCTTGGCGTGCTGGCTAGTCGCATGCCTAGGAGGACGCTGGTTAGGTTTGGCTACTGGAGTGGCGACTGCAACCGTTTTCTTCCTATGGCGTCTTTACTATAGCCCGCGCCTAGCTAGCGGCGCTATCAAGCTTGTTTCCTCTTAGCAGTAACTTACTCGCATATGCAAGACGAAATCGCACCACTGGAACAGGAGCTATTCTGTACAAACTATGAGCTTAAGCTTCTCGCAGGACAAGTCACCGGCCGAGGGCTCGAACGGTGGATCCCTGGGTTCAGCCCGCTGGAGGTAGAGCGGGAGCATTTCCAGCGCTATGAGTTCGCCTGCAAGCACACCACCAACTGCAACGTGCTCGACATCGCGTGTGGCACCGGACGAGGGGGCAGGCTTATTGCTGAACAAGGTGCCGCATCGAGCGTGTGCGGAATCGACCTGGAAGATGCTGCAATTCGTTACGCGAAGCTCCGCAATTGCCATCCGCGCGTCATTTTCGAAGTGGGAAACGGGCTGGAACTTACGCTGAAGGATGAATTCGACGTCGTCATTTGCTTCGAGACAATCGAGCATTTGCACTCCCCGGAAGTGCTTCTTGCAAACCTTGCGCGCGGCTTGAAAAGAGAGGGAATGCTCATCATATCCACGCCGGTAGCCAGCAAGCCTGTCGATCTCAAGCCAGCAAACCCGCATCACCTCCAAGAGTGGAACTGCCCCACGTTCATCGCGCTTTTGAGGCAGAACTTTAAGGTCCGCAATATGTACTTGCAGTACCACGTTCGCCCCCGACAGCCAATCCACCGGAGCGTGCTGGTACGTCTGGGTCTTGCGCAAGCTCCGACCCGCCCGCCAGCAACCCTGGACCCGATCTGGAAAGAGTGCTCTTTCATGAATCCTATGGCCGACTTTCCAAAAGCGACTTGGACAGGGTACCAAGTTTACGTCTGCAGCCCCCTTTAATCCTGCAATCGGGGAGAAGGCCACTTCGCTCTATTACGAGGCACGTATGTCCGACGGGAGTGCAAACAACCAGTTAAGCAACAGGGGCGCGTCAGAGCCTCTCGTGACCGTGATCCTAACGGCGTTTAAGCGCACCGCCTATCTGGAAGGCGCCATTTGCAGTGTACTGGCCCAAACGCTGAAGTCGCTCGAGTTGATAGTCGCCGATGATGCGAATTCGCGAGCCGCGCGGGACATCTGCGCTCAGTTCGCCAAGGATGGCCGACTTCGCTACCGGGCAAATCCACAGACACTCGGCGCTCCGCTGAATATCGCAGCCGCGTTGCGCGAAGCCCGCGGCATATATGTCGCAATTCTAAATGATGATGACCTAATGGAGTCGCAGATGCTTGATCGCCTCGTACCTCCGCTTGAACAATTTCCCAATGTGGTCCTAGCTTTTGGGAATCACACCGTCATAGATCGCGGTGGGCATCACTTGGCCAGTGAAAGCAGGAACTTCATGCGCGCGCGAGGCCGCGATGGACTGAAGCCCGGGGTGCTCAGGGAACCTTTTGAGTTTGCTGTGCGAAGGGGCCTGNNCCGAAGTGAGTGGTGCTTACGATTATTGGCTGGCGGTGAGAATAGCTGCGCAAGGCTTATTTTATTTTGATCCGGCAAACGTCATGTCATGGCGGTATCATGAAGACTCAGTCTCCATCAGGCCGTCGCCGGACAAGTTTCGTGCCGAAGTATTCGTTTACAATTGGCTAAATGAACTGCCTTTAGCGCCGCAATTGCGCCAGTATGTTCGCGAACAACTGGCCTATTTTCTTTATTTGCGCGGGTATGAGTTCTTCCGCCACGGATCGGATCGGCGCGAAGCGCGAGCCGTGCTTTGGCGGTCACTCAAGCTACGGCCCAGCGCCCGGCTGTTTGGCGCCTGGGGCTTAACTTTCATGCCAACTTCCTTTCGTTGTATAGCCATCCGGGCATGGCAGCGAACTCAGTGGTTGCGCGGAAACGAAGAAGTTCGATAGCAATTTTGAGTCTTAGCTAAGGTGATAAAGGCCCTTTTTATCAGCCCTGCCGGTGCCGCTTATGGCTCCGAGCGCAGCATGCTCGCCTTGCTGCGAGCACGGCAGTTCGAAGCAGAAGTCGTATGCCCTGGTGGCGGAGCCCTGGAGGAGGAGTTGCGGCAGATCGGGGTGAAAGTGCACCCGCTGGAATTTAGCAAATACTCGGTGCGACAAAATCCTTTATGGCACGTTGGCTTCTACCGTCGGTTCCACCGAATCCTCAAGCAAACCAGTCCGCACGCGGTGGTGATCAACCTCGACGGCAACACACCATTGGTGACACTGGCAGCGGTCCACGCTGGGATTCCCATCATCCGATTCAGCCGATTTGAGTTCAAACCACCAACCCGCTGGCTTGATCGCTGGTGCTGGCTTAAAACCAGGGCGGTCATTTGCCCGTCGGAACTGGTGAAGCAGCAAGTGCTTGCCTGGGCCCCGCCCGAGATTCATTCACGAGTTCATCGCTTTTACGACCCTTATGCCGGGCGCGCCGCTACACCGGAGGAGTCTGCCGCGTTCCGACAGGAATTTCGTTTGGGAAACGAGAAGATCATCGGCTACATCGGGCGCCTCCATCGTGGCAAACGCATCGAAACGGCAATCGAAGCATTCGCCAAGGCGCGGAAATATGTCGGAAATGCCCGGCTCCTTATTATCGGTGGTGATGACTGCCCTGATGAAGCCTCCTACAAGGAGGAGCTGCAACAACTGGCCACGGACTTGGGCGTGAGCGAGGCCGTCGCCTTCACCGGCTACCTTCCGGCTGAAGATATGCCCGCTGCCATCGCCGCCCTTGATGTCTGCGTATTGCCCAGCAAGTCCGAGTCCTTCGGTATGGTTTTGATGGAGTCCTGGGCCCAGGGTGTGCCCACCGTCGCCTCGAGTGTAGGTGCCTGCTGCGAAATCACCCACGATTCCGGAGGCGGCTTCCTGGTGCCGGTGGGTGACGCCGGGGCATTCGCAGAACGACTGCACTTCTTACTAAACGATTCGGATGCTGCCACCAATATAGGGCAGAGGGGGAAGGCGTGGGTCAACCAAAACTGCATCCCCGCCGATTACGCTGCCGGATTTGAATCGGTTATCAATGGCTGCAGATCGGACACTCAATGAAACTGACCTCCAAAACCCGATCTGTGGCATCGAAACCAACCATGCTGTCCGCCTATACGCGTTGGGTTAGTTCAAAGCTAATCACCGGCAAGCCGCCACGTCTTCCTCTATCCGGAGGATCGAGTATTGGCAAATGGTTGTCTTTTTCCGAGTATTGGATGTTCCATGACGTCATACCGGAGCCCGAGCGGCTCTGGAGCGCGTTGCTTCATAGCGGCTTATCGTTCGGGTAGAGTGATCCGAATCGCCAATGACACCGGATTATGTCGAGCTCCTTCGCTGCCCAGCACCCGCCACGACCCAGCTTGAAATCGTTTGCGGTGGATCCTTAACCGTGTGTCAAGGCACCCTTATTTGTCAAAGCTGCATGCAACGGTTCCCGCCCGTTGAAGACGTGCCCGTGATGCATCGGGCTGGAAGGGCCAAGGATTCCAGTAGTTGCTATGAAGAGATGAACCGAGACCGGTCTCGCACCCAAGAGCTCGCCAGCGTGTACCTGGAGGCGGAGAGGGAATTGGTCTGCCAGTTTGGCGAAACCCACCACCTGCAAGGCCCCTGTCTGGCGATTGGCTGCGGCGTTGGGCTCTTTGCCGATACAGTACCGAACTTCATCGGGCTTGAATACAACCTACAAGATCTGCCAGTCCTGGGTTTTCAAGGCTTTCGCCGTGTTTGTAGCGATGCGACCGGCCTCCCGTTTGATTCGGGGGTAGTACAGATGGCTTTTTCCTTCAACAGCCTCGAACATGTTGCAGCAATTGACTTGGCCTTTGCCAAGATCGACCTCGTCTCTGCAGCCCTGAGAGGTTCTTGTGCTGAAGCAGGCTTGGCATTGCGCAAGATACGTAACGGAACTCGTCCAGATTCTGCCATACTCGCAGCTCTCGATTCGGAAGAAGTTAGTGAAAGCCGTGCATCCAATGTTGCGCTCGGTCCCTTATAAGCTTTTAACCCACTTTCCTTGGCGCCTATGGCGACGTATGGCCGCGGGGCAGAAGCCCGCCCTTAGGTGGAAGAAGTTGGTTCCTTATCACGGGCCCCTCTGGGAAGCGGATACAGACGTGAAAGTCAGCTTGGATTCTCACGAGGCCATTCTACAATTCACGCGACCCAACCACGAGTGCCTCTCCCAAAAGAGCTCGTTTCAGCAACTGCTTGCCCGGCATGACTTTGTGATTCTCCGAAAGGGCCAATAGTCCCACTACGAATTCAAAGCGGTCGCAACCTCCTCAGGACGCTGAGCAAATACGAATAGGTGCGTATAGCCGCGTACATCACGCCTAAGTCCTTCAGCAGCCCAACAGGGCAGGCCAAGCATGCGATCAACATGGTGCTCTGCCTCGCACGACTGCCGGAGGTTGAATTGACACTGTTGGCCGCCAAAGATCAATTGACAGACGACGGGAGTATCCCGGAAGGGTCGCCGCTCCACGGTATGCCCGTTCGCCCGGTTCACGCGCCTGCCAGCGCGCTGCATTTCCTGTGGCGCACATTCAACTGGCCGCCGGTTGACCGCTGGTGCGGAAAGGTGGACTGGGTTTACTCCCCTACGGAAGTGTATGTTCCTGCCAGAAATGCGCGAATTGCCGCCACCATTCACTGCGTCAACTGGTTTGAAAAGGACTTGCCCTGGTCAAATACGGACGAGAACCTGGACACCCGCCGCCGGATGGCTAAGGTCTTCCGCCCGATTATCAGTCACGCCGCTTTGATCTGCACCGTGTCCGAGTTCCTGAAGGGCCGGATCTGCGCGCTGCTGGGAGCCGATCCTTCCCGCATTGCCGTCGTTGGCAATGGTGTGGAAGATAAGTTCTTGGCTGAAGGTCGTCAAAGCGCTGCCTCCAACAAACCAGCTTCTGAACCTTATATTTTGAGTGTTGGCGCCCTGGAGTCAAGGAAGGGGGCGGAACACTTGCTTGCCCTTGCCCGCTATCTTCTACAAACTGTTCCAAATTTGAGGCTGGTCATCGGAGGAAGCCGATATGGCGATCCAAAGTTCATCTCCGAAGCGGAACAGATACCGAATGTTACGCTCTCAGATTATATCGGACTCGACGAGCTTCCGAGGTTGATCAAAGGGGCAAGAGCGCTGCTCATACTCTCACGCTATGAGACTTTTGGCATTCCGGTTATTGAAGCAATGGCGGTCGGGACACCGGTCATTGCGGCCCGATTTGCCGCCCTTCCTGAAATCGTTGGCGAAGCGGGAATACTGGTGGATGCGACTCGACCGACAGAAGTATTCAAGGCGCTACTCACCTTGGACAACATAGAAAGGAGAGAGCAGTATCGCCAACTGGGTTTCCAGCGAGTCCAACAATTCACTTGGGAAACCTGTGCCTCAAGACTCTTGGCAAGNNTGATCCTTGGCTGGCCAAATATGAAATCGGCGACTGGACATACGGCCATCCTAAAGTGCTCGACTGGGGCACTGGGGCCGCTCTTTCAATTGGTCGATTCTGCTCCATAGCGGGCGGCGTCACAATCTTCGTCGATGGTGAGCACCATACAGAGTGGGTGAGCACCTTCCCATTCTCGGATTTGGTTTGCGACGCAAAGCATACCGCTCCATGGGTCGCGTCCAGGGGCGACGTCATCATTGGTAATGACGTTTGGATTTGCGAGGGGGCGGTACTTCTGAGCGGGGTTCGCATCGGCAATGGAGGTGTGGTGGGCGCTCGCAGCCTCGTCACAAAAGACGTGCCGCCGTACGCTGTGGTTGGCGGCAACCCAGCTCGAATCCTCCATTTCAGGTTTAGTGTCGAACAGATTGCACAACTCCAGGAAATAGCGTGGTGGGAATGGCCCATTGAGCGCGTGCGGGAAGCTATCCCCCTTCTCTGCTCGTCCTCAATCGAGGGGTTCATAAGCAAGTACTCACCGCAAGACGCTACCAGGGCTCCAAGCCGGGAGCAGCGGCGCTAACGGCACATCATCCCAGAACCTGTCCCAGACCACGAGTGCGATGCAAAAGCCTTCCAAGGTAGCTTATGACAGCAGATCGAATTTGGTTCAATACCTCTGTCCCGCCCCCAAGCGTCATCTACAAAAGTTAATCCTCAAGCATGGCTTGA
>PLWR01000687.1 GCA_003165615.1 Acidobacteriota bacterium
ACGCTGGCGGGGACGACGGGACTCGAACCCGCGGCCTCATGCGTGACAGGCATGCGTTCTAACCAGCTGAACTACGTCCCCATAAATACAGTGACAAGTGATAAGTGACGAGCACTCTGCATTGGCCTGGACTGCTAAATCCGCCCCTTGGATCGTCGTCGCAAACAGGACAGTGAATAGCGCCGCCGATTTCTCTTCACTCGTCACTTGTCACTCATCACTGCTGTCTTTTCATAAGGGCAGTATCCGAGTTTGAGATGCTCTTCGAACTCGTGCCGGAACTTTTTCAAGATGCTGATGGTCGGCATGGCCGCGGCATCGCCGAGGGGGCAAAGTGTTTTGCCCAGGATATTCATGGAAACATCCATGGCCGTGTCGGGATCGCCGGTTAACCCACCGCCCGCGTTGAAGCGGTCAAACAGATGCTTCAGCCAGGACGTTCCCTCGCGGCAGGGAATGCACCAGCCACAGGATTCATGCGCGTAGAACCGCATAATGCGGCCCACAAATTTCACCATGCAGGTGTCTTCATCCAGGACGACGACGCCGCCGGAGCCCAACATGGACCCGATTTTGGCCACTGAATCGTAGTCCATGTTGACGTCGATTTCATCCGCCGTCAGCACCGGGCACGACGAGCCCCCGGGGATCACCGCTTTCAATTTCTTTCCGCCCAGCACGCCTCCGCCAATTTCCTCAATCATCCGGCGCAAGGGGAAGCCCATGGGCAATTCGTAGACGCCGGGGCGGTTGATGTGGCCGCTCAGGCAGAACAGACGCGTGCCGCCATTCTTGGGCGAGCCCAATTTGGAGTACCACTCGGCTCCGTTCAGGAGGATGTGAGGAACATTGGAAAGCGTTTCCACATTGTTGATAACGGTCGGGCCGCCGTACAGTCCCACCACCGCGGGGAAGGGCGGCTTGATGCGTGGGTAACCGCGCAGGCCTTCCAGTGAATTCAACAGCGCCGTCTCTTCGCCGCACTCATACGCGCCCGCTCCGGTGTGCGTGCAAAGGTCGAAATCAAAGCCCGAGCCTTGAATATTCTTGCCCAGGTACCCGGCCGCATAGGCTTCTGCCAGCGCCTTATCGACGATGTCAAGCAGATAGCGATACTCGCCGCGAATGTAAATGAATCCCTGATGTGACTGGATGGCATAGCCGGCGATGACGATGCCCTCGATGAGCTGATGGGGGTCATACTCCATCAACGGGCGATCCTTGCAGGTGCCGGGCTCGCTTTCGTCAGCGTTGCACACCACGTATTTGGGCTTGGCCGACTGCTTGGGGACAAAACTCCATTTCATGCCGGTGTTGAAACCCGCGCCACCACGCCCTCGCAGGCCGGAGCTCTTAACTTCGTTGATGACGTCCTCGGGCTTCACGGAGAGGGCTTTCTTCAATGCCTGATACCCTTCGTGCTGCACGTAGACGTCCAGGGAAGTGGAGTTGGGAACACCAAAGCGCTTGCTGATGACCTTCACTTCCAGGGGGCTGTTGCCCATCGGGTTGTTGTAGCCAGGCATAGTCGAAATTCGAAACTGGAAATTGGAAACTGGAAACTAGAAACTGGAAATTGGAAACTCGAGTTCTTAGTTTCCGGTGTCTAGTTTCCAGTTTCTAGTTTCCGGTTTCCAGTTTCTTCCCTACATCTTGGGCTCTTTCTTCTTCAATTCCTCGATCAGCGCGTCGAACTTTTCCGGTGTCAGGTTTTCGTAAAAGTCGTAGTTCACCTGCAGGGCGGGGGCGCCGCAGCACGCTCCCAGGCACTCGACTTCTTCCAGTGAGAACAGGCCGTCCGGGGTCGTCTGTTTGTGCTTGATCCCCAATTTCTTGCAGCAGTGGTCGAAGAGTTCGTCGGCCCCGCGCAACATGCAGGAGATGTTTGTGCAAACCTGAACATTATACTTACCCACCGGCTGGCGGTGGAGCATGGAGTAGAAGCCGATAACCTCCACAACCTCGATGGGGCGCACCTCCACGCGCTTCGCCACCTCGGCAATTACCTCCTCGCTGACGTGGCCCACTTCATCCTGCGCGTAAAGGAGCAAGGGAACCATGGCCGAGCGCTTGAGGGGGTAGCGCGCGATGAGCTGGTCGAATTTTTTGCTCAACTTTTCGGAAATCATCTATGCACTCGGCCACCAACTGATCGTTATTCCTAACGAATCTAGAGTCTTCGCAACCTTTGTGACATTCTCTTTGATACGAGGAGAGTCATTGGGTCCTGTGACTCCGGCTGGTGCGGCGGCAACAACTCTGCCGTAGGGCCAAGAGGAAACCGGAAGAGACACCAACGTCCTTGCTAGTTCACTCGGCAAAATTCGCTTGTTAAACATCCCTTGAGCCTTACAGGTCAGTTGAAATTCGTCGGCGCCGATAGTAAGGAATGGATTCGCCCAATTCGACGCATCCTGTATGTGCTTATATTTGCTCGGATCCGGTGGGGGTATCCGTCGGTCCAACTTGAGGTTGAGAGTTTCGGCTGAAGGCGGGGCTGAAGCAACTGGCGCGGCCGAGTTCTGTGCGCAGTAGATTGCCGGTAACAAAACAATTAAGGCGGCGGTGACCGCCAGAGGCTTGATACGAAAATTGAAGCCAACTTGCATATTTACCTATCCACTTCCCCCAGCACAATATCGATGGTCCCGATGCAAGCCACGACATCGGCGATCAAACGCCCTTCGATCATTTTCGGCAGAGCCTGCAAGTTTGCGAACGATGGAGCACGCACATGGCAGCGGAAGGGCTTCGGTGAGCCGTCGCTGACCATGTAGAAGCCCAATTCGCCGCGCGGCGATTCAATGGCCTGGTAGACTTCGCCCACCGGTGGATGGAATCCTTCCGTCACAATCTTAAAGTGATAGATCAACGCTTCGATGGAAGTCTTCATGCTCTCGCGCTCGGGCATGACAATATGCGGAGCGTCGGCTTTAACCGGTCCTTCCGGCAAGCCTTCCATCGCCTGATTCACGATGCGCAGCGACTGGCGCATTTCCTCGACGCGCGCCAGGTAACGCCCGTATACATCGCCTTCCGGGCGGGTTGCGACCTTGAAATCAAACTTCTCGTAACTCGAATAAGGCTGCTTTTTGCGGATGTCCCAGTCGACGCCGGAGCCGCGCAATGACGGGCCGGAAAGGCCGTAGGCAATGGCGTCCTCGGGGGAAATGTATCCCACCCCCTCCGTCCGGCGCAGCCAGATGGGGTTGCGGGT
>PLWR01000076.1 GCA_003165615.1 Acidobacteriota bacterium
GGTACTGAAACTGCGTGCTGGCCAATAAGCTACTTGAAGAGGTCGAGCTGGTACTTGTGAGTGAAGGAAGGAAGCTGCCGGTGGCGTAGGGAACACGGCTCCCGATCTTCAATTTGGCGGTTTGGCCGTCGGTCACTCGCACTTGCGGGCTCTGCAGAATATGAGTCTTGGAGTCGTTCAAGACCGCCGTGGCGTAGACACTGGGCAGAACTACGGCGTAGTCACGATAACTCAAGCTGCCAAGCTGCACGGTGGTGGCAGTCGACGACGACGAGGAGCTGGCCGTGGAAGGCGAGAAAACCCCGGCTGCGGACAATCCCGGCGTAACATTCCCGCTCGAATCAATCGTGGCGGGCGTCAGGCCCAAGTCACGAATGCGGTCGCGGTCAGCTTCCACAATTTCAATTTGAATCAGGATTTCCGCCTTGCCCCGGTCCAGATCGTGTACGAGCTGCTCCGCCGCCGCGACTTTCGCCGGAGTATCTCGAATGATGATGCAGTTGGAATCGGGATTGTCGATAATTCTCTGCAAACCCAACACTTGTTTAAGGGCGGTGGTGATGGCCGTCCGGTCAGCCGCCGCCTGAGGATTGGAGAGGTAAATGGTCTTCACAACTTCCTCCTCATAATCCCGGCGGTTATTGGGATTGTCAGGAATGACCAGAATGGTGTTGGGGGTCTCCACTTTCCAAAAGCTTTTGGTTTGTTGCGCCACAATTCTGAGTGCGTCTTCGATCTTGACATCGGTGAGATCAATGCTGATGGGACTCGGCCGGAAGTCCGAGGCGAAAACTACGTTAAGATTGGCCAGCTTACCCAAAGTCTCGATAACCCGGCGGCTATCCGCGCTGATGCGAAAATGCGCCAAAGGTTCCTGGGGGAGAGGCTGGATCTGGACAGTGGCCGTTGAACTCGATTCCTCGTGGGACCTGAGCGCTTTCTGCACTGCCGCCTCGTGTGCTCGCCTGGTTTCGGCCTGCTTGGCCAGCAATTGGGACAGTTCGTTGGCAGCGGCCTCATTGCTGGGATCGATGCTGGCGGCCTTCTGAAATTCAGCGGTGGCTTCCTCTGGGCGCCCCTCCTTCAATAGACGCTGGCCGTTCTTGAGATGTAACAGGGACGCCTGGTTCCGGGCCTGCTTCTCGTGGAGAAGGTACAACGCATTCGCAGGGTTGGACTGGACAGCCTTTTCGTAGTTCACCAACGCTGAGTCCCAATCTCTTTGCAGTTCGGCTTTGTGCCCTTCGCGGTAGGCAACGTCGCTTCCTCCGCCACAAGCAAGCATGGTTGCAAGCGCGCAAAATGTGCAGAGCGTGCGAGCCAGTTTCATCATTGTCCTCGATCATTCACCTGGGTGTATCCTTGGCAGCGTCGCGTGCGCCGTAGGCTCGAAGTTCCCTCCCACCTTGGGCGGGAGGGGCGAGCGGAGAGCCGAAGAGACGAGCTCGGAGCTCGCCCCTGGATTGTGTGGGGAGGGTTACCCCCTGGGCGGGCCCAAAAACGGGTTGTTTAACTTGCGCCACCGTTAGGAGGTGGCTCTGTAGGGCCACGTCGAGGTGCTCCCGGGCCTCCTTCAGGAGGCCCTTCTGGCCCTCCGTCGGGCAGACCAAACCCTGGAGCCGGCGGGGCAAGCCTGGGCTGCAGGTCACGAACCATTTTTGCTTGTTCAGTTGTCAGGACGCGCCGCACGGCCAGCAACATTTCCACCTGAGATTTTTCCAGACGTCCTCGCGCCTGAGTTACCTTGTCGATTTGCGCGAGTACCTGCACTTGGTCGGGCGGGTCTGTTTCCATTTGGAAGCGCAGGATGGCATATTGTTTTTCCAGGTCGGCGCGCAGGTCGATCTCTTGGATTTGGTGGTCTTGGGCGATTTTTTCGAGTTTCTGGACTTGGTCATCATTGACATGGAGTTTCTGCACGAGAACGGGATCCTTCCACCATTTTATTTCCGCGCCGTGGGGCATGCCCGGGCGGCCCTCTGCGGGTGGATTCAGCATCGATGAGGGTGGACCTTGGTCGGGGGCGCCGGGGAACGGAGGCTCCTGTGTCATTGCCCGCCCACAGAACACCAGCAGGATAGCTATGCTCGCGATAGTTGGTCTCATTGCTTAAACCTCCTTGGTTCAAGTCCATTTGACTGCCCCCATGTAAAGGAAATGTGCGCTTAAGCAGGAGAATTGTTAAGGGATGGTAAAAGTCGGCGGGTGCTCCCACCCTCGGTGCTAAAATGCCCGCAGGTTCAATATGTCAGCTTGGAGCGACAATTCCGCTGACTCGCGGGTTCCAGTTCTTATCGTGGATGATGACGTGAAGCTTTGCCGCCTCGTTCGCGAGTATCTGGAGCCACTCGGGTATGAAGTGACAGCTGCGCACACGGGGCCGGAAGGCCTTGAGGCGGCGGCCCGCGAGCAGTTTTCCGCCGTCATTCTGGATGTGATGTTGCCGGGAATGAACGGCTTTGACGTGCTGCGCAGCCTGCGCGCCAAATCCAACGTGCCGGTGCTGATGCTGACGGGGCGCGGCGAGGAAGCCGACCGCATCGTGGGCCTTGAGCTCGGCGCGGATGATTATTTGCCCAAGACGTTTTCGACACGGGAATTACTGGCCCGGCTCCGCGCCACGATTCGGCGTTCCAACCTTACGCGCGCGCAGGAGGCATCCAGCGAGCCGGAGGTCCTCGTTGGTGAACTGTGCCTTGACCCGGAGGCGCGCCATGCCGTCCTTAGTGGTCAAGCCGTGCCGTTGACGGCCATCGAATTTGACCTACTGATGTCGTTGGCTAAGGGGGTGGGCCGCGTCAGAACGCGCGAGCAACTCCTGAATGAGGTCGCGGACCGGAATTTTGATGTCTTCGATCGATCAATTGACGTGCATATTTCGTCTCTGCGCAAGAAGCTCGGAGACGACTCCAAGTCGCCACGGTTCATCATCACGGTGCGTGGCGCGGGCTATATGATGCGTAAGCCGGACTCGGAAGGGCTGGTATGAAAGCGCGCGTCTCCATTTCCGCCAAGATTCTGCTGCTTTCCTTCTTAAACGTGCTCCTGCTGGGGCTGGTTTTTGCCGCGTTTGTCCGCATCCAGTACCGTTTTGACCTGAGTTCGCTGCTGCTCTCTCCCGGACGGGACCGCATTCTGGCTGTCTCGCGGCTCATTGCTCTGCAATTGCCGAACACTGACCGGGAGAATTGGGACCAATTGCTTGCGGCTTACACTCCCATGACGCACGCTTCGGCTTGCCTTTTCGACGGCCAGGGAACACAACAGGCAGGACCCTCCGTGATGTTGCCGCAGGGCGTGTTGCAAATGATTCGGCACGAGCAAGGTCCACCTTTGGAGCCACCGGGCAGAGGCCCCGCAGATGGCACTTGGCAATCGCTGGTTGGGCCCGGCTCCGTAACTGTGAATAGTGCTCCAGGCCCAATCCCCCGCGGCGGCACTTGGCAATTTTCTTCTGACCGCCCACCGCCGCCACCGTCATTTCCTGCGTTCCTGATCAGGACCAGCGTACCCACTCGCTATTGGGTGGGCGTTCACGTACCAATTTTCGATCGATCCACGATGAGGCCCGATGATGCCACGTTGGTATGGACGTTTCCGTCATTGTGGACGAATCCGTTCTTTTTCGATTACACGCCCTGGCTGGCGGCGGCGATTGTGGTGATTTTGGTTTCCGCTGCTTGCTGGCTGCCGCTGATTCGAGGTTTGACGCGCTCCATTTCTCAACTCACGGCCGCTACCGGAGCGATTGCCGAAGGCAAACTTGAAACCCGATTGTCTCTCCGCCGCCGCGACGAACTCGGCCAGTTAAGTGAAGCCATCAATCGCATGGCGGAGCGACTCTCCGGCTTTGTGGACGGCCAGCGGCGGTTTCTCAGCGACGTGGCCCATGAACTCTGCTCCCCCATCGCGCGGATTCAGGTATCGCTTGGAATTCTGGACCAGCGCGCCCAGGGAAATCAGAAGAAGTATGTCGAAGGCGTGCAAGAGGAAGTGGAGCACATCTCGGGGCTCGTGAACGAATTGCTGCTTTTCTCCCGGGCGCAGCTCAACGCCTCTACAACTCCTTTGATCCGCGTGAATGTGGCGGAGACGGTTCGACGCGTTCTGGGGCGGGAGGCGGTCGATGGGGTCCACGTCGAGAGTCAATTGGATGAGCGTACGGAAGTCTTGGCCCACCCGGAATACCTCTCCCGCTCACTCGCCAATGTGGTGAGGAACGCCATTCGTTATGCGGGGGAGTGCGGCCCCATTGTGATTTCGGCGCAGGAAGAGGATGACATGGTTTCCATCACCGTCGCCGACCAGGGCCCGGGTATTCGCGATGCCGAACTCGAAGCGGTGTTCAAGCCCTTTTATCGCCCGGAGTATGCGCGCCAGCGGAAGACAGGCGGCGTGGGGCTGGGCTTGGCGATTGTGCGAACCTGCATCGAAGCCTGCGGTGGCACCGTCGAATGCCGCAATCGCTCGCCCAAGGGCCTCGAAGTCGAGATCAAACTCCCGATTGCACAACCGTGACTCTCGGGCTCATTCAGCCCCCGGTTTTCAAAGGCTCCAATTCTCCTTGGACTCCGACCCTCAACCAATAAGGCTTAATGAAGCGAGCGTCCTCCATTGTCAGTGGCCACAGCGACCCCGTTTTCCCTGTGGAGCAGGACTATGCAACCGAAGACAATGGCCCCACCGCGTAACCGCGATGCCAGACTCTCGCCCCAGCGACGGGGGTGGAGACCGCTCTTTCGACCCACGGGTGTGCAGTCGGGGCGCTTAGTTGTTGAAAAATCCCTATCCCACCAATGATTTTTAGGTGATCGAATGTGCCGCGATCGGATTCGGAATGAAAAGCCTTCACGTCAACTGAGCGCCGCTCACTTTGCCGTTAAATGCCCTATTCATGAAAGAAAAAACCCTGACGCCCCGGAAGTCTTAGGGCTGTATCGGATGCGCGCCGA
>PLWR01000031.1:0-3360 GCA_003165615.1 Acidobacteriota bacterium
GTTCTATGAAAGGGGATGTCAAGGGAAAAACTTCTCCCTCGACGGGAAAGTCGGAGTTTTGGGTCCCGACATCCAGCCCCTTGTGGCGCCCGCGACAAACTTTGTTAACGGGGCCTTGGATCTTGGATTGAGCTGTGTCCGTGCGCAGCCGCGAGCGTCGCCGGAAAGATAGGGAATTCATCATCGACTCGTCACAACGTCCGAGGGCAGCCGAAGCGGTTCAAGCCGAAACCGGGTTGGGGGTGCCAACCATGGTTCTATCTGAGACTGGACGCCTACAGCTTTCTGGGGTTATCCGAGGGGGCCTGAGAGTGGGCTAGGAGACTCCGCCCCGATTAGGGGATCGGGCCTAACGGTCAGAAGGAGGCTCGCCCTCGAACCCAAGCGTCAACCGCACCGCAGACTACGAGCCGGAAAAGAATCCCGCTCACCGGCGGACTCGCGGCCAAGGCTCAGGCAGCTTGTGCTTTTATATCCTCGGCGTTGAAACATTCTCCTTTCTTCCACAGGGTCAGGGCAATCGCCGCGATCTTGCGCGCCAGGGTGAGGCGTGCCAGTTCCGGCTTCATTCCCTGGGCTACTCGCATGGCATAGAAATCTTTGAACGGTCCGGGGTGCGCGAGGGCGCTGGCGGCCGCGTCCTTAAAGATCCCTTTCAGGGTATGGTTGTGATTGGCATTCAGTCCCAGGACCAAGGCCGGCTTGCGCGCGCGCGTCACTTGGCCGTCCACCATCTGATAGTCGGCGCTCGTGCGGGTTACCAGGGCCAGGCCGGCGTAGGTCCACAACTGCCGCTTGCCGCGAAAGCGGTAGGGCGTCTGCAACAGGGCGAGTAGCAAGGCCACGCGCACCGGACCGAGCGAGGGAATGCTGCACAGAATTTTGTGCGCGGGATGCTTGCGGCTCTCGGTCAGCATCGCGGCGCGTGCCTCCTGGCGCAAGGGCAATAGCAAGTCCAGTTGCTTATAGAGCAGGTCGGCGCGACCGCGTGCGCCCGGCTCGCGCAATTGCTCCAACCACTGATCGCGGAAGCGCGGGGAGTAGACGCGGGTTCCCGCACAGCGGATCCCCCGCGCCCGATACAACGCCTTCAGCCGACTCATCACTCGCGTCGTGTCGCTCACCAGAGTGCGATAACTCCGGGCCAACTCTTTCAACGCCGGACCCAGCGCGTTGCCGTGATACACCGATTTCAGCGAGCCTAGGCGCAGCAGTTCGGCGAGCTTGCGCGCGTCCAGCCGATCGCTCTTCTTCTCTCCCAGACGTCGTGGATTCTGGCGGGGATCACAGACCACCACCTTGGCTACGTGCGGCTCCAGCAAGGTGTAAAGCCAGTGCGCCGACGTGCCCTCTTCAAAGGTCACCTGCAGGGTCCCGCTCAAACCGCGAATGAAATCGAGTAATGCCCCGGCTTGCGTCGCAATCGTCACTTCCATAATCAACTTCCCATTGGCGTCCAGTACCGCAATGCTGATCGTCGCCAGATGTACATCCATTCCGATATACTTGATCGTGTTCATGGGGTGCTCCTTCCTGAGGTAAATTCGGTGGCTGCAACCACCCATCTAAATTTACCCTCGAAGGGGCGCCCTTTCATAATGCGTGGGTTCTTCGTGTGGTTGGCGGGCATGAACGAAAAGCCCACGGTCAGCAAATCACTGACCGTGGCTATAGTCTACCATCTTCATCTAGGCTGCGCCGCCAGCCCTACGGCTTAATCTAAAATCCAAAATTCTAAGTCCTGAGCAGCGAACGATAGCTCAGTTTGGAGCGCGCGGGGAATTCGTGGGCGAAGTTCTTGATCTTCTCAAAAATCCCATCGACATCCAGGCCATACTTGGCGTGCAGCAGATTGGGCGCGCCGTGAGGGATAATGCGGTCGGGAACGGCGATGCGCAGAATGCTGGCGGGAATTTTCCTGTCCTGCAAAAGCGTGGCGACCGCCGAGCCAAATCCTCCGGCTTCGGTGCCCTCCTCCGCCGTCACCAGGAATTGTTTTTCCGCCGCCAGGCAGCAGATTAAGTCTTCGTCGAGGGGTTTGACGAACCGCGCATTGATGACGGTCGAGTGAATGCCCAGGGCCTCCAGCTTTGTGGCCGCTTCCAGGCAGGGGTACACCATGGAGCCCAGTGCCAGGATGCCGATGTCGGACCCCTCGCGCAGAATCTCGCCTTTGCCAATCTCCAGCGCCTTCAACTCCGCGTCCATGGGGACGCCCATTCCGTTGCCGCGCGGAAAGCGCATGGCGGCGGGCCCGCCGAGGTTGATTGCGGTGTAGAGCATGTGGCGCAATTCGTTTTCATCCTTGGGGGCCATTACCACCATGCCCGGCAGGCAGGAAAGATATACCAGGTCGTAAAGCCCGTGGTGGGTGGGGCCGTCAGCGCCCACCAGGCCGCCACGGTCAAGAACAAAAGTCACTGGAGCGCGCATCAAGCAGGTATCGTGCATCACGGAGTCAAAAGCGCGTTGCAGAAAGGTGGAGTAGATCGCGCACACCGGCCGCATGCCTTCGCAAGCCAGCCCGGTGGCGAAGGTAACGGCGTGCTGCTCCGCGATTCCCACGTCGTAGAAGCGCTCGGGAAAGCGTTTGGAGAATTCGTCCAAGCCCGTGCCTTCTCCCATGGCGGCGGTAATGGCCACCACGCGCGGATCTTTTTCCGCGATCGCGCAGATGGTTTTGCCGAACACCGCGGTGTAGCTCGGCGCGCCCACCGGCCCCTTGTGGAAAGCGCCCGTGGAGAAATCAAAGGGAGTCACCCCGTGATATTTCACCGGCAGTTGCTCGGCAATGGGGTACCCCTTGCCCTTTTGGGTCACGATGTGAACCATGACCGGCCCAGGGCGATCTTTGGCCTTGGCAAGCACGTTCAACACGTCTTCCAGATTATTACCGTTGATGGGCCCGATGTACTCGAAGCCTAGCTCCTCAAACACCAGTCCCGGAATCAACATGCTCTTGGCAGATTCCACCAGGTCCTGGGAGAGTTTCAGCAGCCGGGGACCCAGGCGCGGGACCGCGCGAATCATTTTCTCCACTTCTTCCCGCAAGCGGTTGTAGGCTTGCCCGTGAACGATGCGGTTCAGGTAGCCCGCCAGCGCGCCGACATTGGGGGAGATCGACATCTTGTTGTCGTTCAGGATCACCAGCACTTTCTTCTTCAGCGTCCCAAGATTATTGATGCCTTCCAGCGCCAGGCCGGAGGTCAGTCCGGCGTCGCCCACAATGGCCACCACGTTAAAATCCTCGCCCTTCAAATCCCGCGCCACCGCCATGCCCAACGCCCCGGAAATCGCGGTTCCGGCATGCGCGACGTTGAAGGTGTCGTAAGGGCTCTCATCACGAACCGGGAAGCCGGA
>PLWR01000031.1:3422-3798 GCA_003165615.1 Acidobacteriota bacterium
GGCGTGTCAAACAGGTAATGGAGCGCGATGGTCAACTCGACGGCGCCCAGACTGGAGGCCAGATGGCCACCGATCTTCGCGATCACGGAGACCATGTAATCGCGCAATTCCTCGGCGACGATGGGGAGATCCTCGCGCGGGACTTTTTTCAAATCGGCCGGGGAATCAATCTTGTTCAGATACCGATATTCCATGAGCACCTCTGTTAACAGCAGTAAGCAGTATGCAAAAGGCAGCAGGCAGCAGCCAGAAGGCAGTAAGCAGATATATTAGCCAAAATCTGGAATGGTCGAACTTTTGACTTTTGCGCTTTGCCTTTTGACTTCGCCCTGCCCATTTTCCCTCTGCCTTCTGGCCTGTGACTACTTCCCCAACA